>DUUM01000260.1 GCA_012841565.1 Candidatus Epulonipiscium sp.
CGCCTCACACATTAACTCCCTTGCACTAGAGTTATAAACAGCTTCTTTCATACGCTTAAATTTAATAATACAGTCTAATTCTCTTTCAAAGTTTACTAGCACAGTCTCCCTATAAAAGTCCATCCCTATTTTCATATCAAATTCAGTAATCATGTTGCTTTGTAAATCTTTATTAGCCATATCTTGTATGTCTTTCACTAATCCGTTTTTATCTGTTAAATCAGTGTAGTTTTGTTTGATTTTAAAATAGTAATCATAATCAATAGGCATTAGTAATCACCTACTCTAGTCCGAAGTCAAAGGATTTATATTCTAAAGTATCCCTACTTCGCTTCTTATAGTTATCTATTTTTCTGTTGTTTTCACTTTTTAACAGCTCAAAAGTAACATTGTACTCTTTTAATGAATTTGCTGGACTATGCAATATAATCTTAATCTCAGAGTCTTGAAATCCCGCACGTTTCATTGCATCAATCCTTACAATCACTTCTTCTCTTACATATGATTGAAACATTAATTCTGCAAACAACTGTACTTCGACAAGATTTAACTCTATTAAAAAAGTATCATTTTCATCGTCCATCTCTTTAATAAAATTTATTTCACAATTTCGCTTGCCATCACTAAGCATCAACCTATATACTGCTGTATGAAGCAATTTTCTCATTCTATGATTTGCAACTCTAATAACCTCACCCTCATCTTCACTCTTAATAAAAAAAGTAGTATCCCTTGCAATCCTATCAAGAAACGCTTCATATATTTCCTTGTAAGGTGTCATATTATCACCCCATCACTATTCAGTTTTTTCTTTAACTGCGTCTTTTTCTTTCTCTTCTGTTTTCTTAGTTACAGTTTGTTTAGGTGTAGTCTTTTTTCTAGCAGGCTTTACTTCCTCGACATCTTTTGCTTTTGTTGCATTTCTAGCGGGTTTTTTGACTTCTCTGGTATTCTCCACAGGCTTAATGGTTACATCGACACCCGTTACATCCTTAATAATCTGAATAACGTTAGCATCTTTTATACTCTTATTATTTGCAACTGTAATAATCGTGCTGTTTTGTGCCTTTGTACCCCACTTTAACACATTTCTTAAATCATCATAGTCTACACCACTAAGTAAATCTTCAATTTCCTCTAATGTGCATACATAGTCATCAAGTTCTGGAAGACCTAACATATCCATAATTTCACTAGCATTATCTTCGTCTACTAGAATTAACCCATTAGCAAACATATTATATACACCAGACTGAGATATAGATTGCATTAGTTCGTCCAACTTAATCTTCATAACCGAGTTAGGTCTATCTAGTTTTCTTAAAATCCCTAACCCCGTGCGAAAGCCAATACCCCCACCAGTATTGTTCTTAATCTTAATCATTGTATTTTCATTAATAGTCTTTTTTGCCATATTTTTCTCCTTGTTTAATTATTTAATAAGAGGTGGCACTACGCCACCCCTAGTTAATTACTGAAGGTTTGTATTTGTATATGTAAATAATGCCTCTGTAGAAAGTACAGCTACACCAAGCTTTTGATATGCTTGGAATTCCATAGAGCTATCACTGTTTTTAACCTCATCGATAATTGTATCTCCTTCGATTGCAACTTTTACAATCTTCTCTGCATTATCCCCACCAGAAGCAAAAACATAAGCAATTGAATCATCAAAAACTATATCTCCATTTTCATCAAAACCATTAGGAAGAACAACAATATCCATACCTAACGCTTTTTTAATAATTCCACTATTTCTCTTATCTTCTTTATCCCCATCTGTCAAAGCTGGAATAGTGCTTGCAAAAGTTTCTGTACAAAGAAGTACAGCTTTATCACCATATTGCTTTGCTTTTGTTCTAAGAGAGGCGATTGTTCCATCATCCCATCCTGCAAAAGTTTCAGTTTGTCCAGCTGGAAGTGTTGCGATAGCTGCGTCAAATGCTTTTTGGATTTCATCATAGATTGTAGTTTGGATAGAATCGATTAAATTCTGAGTTAATTCATAGAAGTCAAATGCCCCATCCAAGTATTGCTCAAACTCAATGTAAACCGCTCCACCAAATCCCTTTGTTGGTACAGTAAAGCTTGATTTATCTAATCTTGTTCTTTCATAAATACCACCAAGACCGATAGCAGTAACAAAACGCTTAACACCTTTTTTACCTAGTTTAAGTGTAAATTCTTTTTTGTCACCTTGCTTAATTTGCTGTACATCAGCAAACACTTCAATGGCGTTTCTAACATCTCTAGGCATCTTCTCTGCAATTTCTTCTGCAATTAAAGCAAAGATTTTGTATTTATTTTCTTGTAGTTGATAATAGTTTTTCCCAGCTAATTCCTTAAATTTAGCTCTTAGCGTATCTTCTACTTCATCAACTGTAACTCCGTTGTTTGCATATGCCCCAACAACTGGGATTCTTTTGCTGTATGCGATTGGCATAAGCTCTCTTATTTCTCTCATTAATTTATCCATTATCATATCACTCTCTTTCTAATTTTTATTATTTTAAATTACATTACTACTAATTTAACACCTGTTTGCCCATTAGGAAGTGTTACAACTGCTTTAACTCTTAAATCGGTTACTACGCCTGTGCCAGCTGTTTTGGCAAGTTTGATATATCCAGAAGTATCTGCATAAGCAAAAACACCTGCTGCAACCGCTGCTTTAATAGCCGCATAGTCTGCAAAATCTGTATCGCTCCAAATTAAAGCATTTGTCTCAAATGTATCGCCTGTTCTTAAATCATAAACTCTAGGTAGGAAGTCGTCGGTTTCCTTAACTACAAACTCATCTCTCCCAGCAGTCTCTTTGTACATATGTTCTACGGATGCATGTAAATATACTTTTTCTGTAATAGCTTTAACCTTGCCAACCTCACCTTTGATGTGGTCAACTGCAACTAACATACCATTTTCCAACTCTTCAGTACCTGTTGCCATTCCATACTGTGTGAAATGGTGTCCGTCTTTTACCGCCTGTACTCTTGTTAATTCAACTACTGGTCTTTTACCATCTGCAAATCCATACTTGTTAGCCATTAATTATCACTCTCTTTCTAATTTTTATTATTTTTATTTTCTGCTTCTTCTTTGTAAGATGGCCTTAACCCCATCAGTGCCACTTTCGCCACTATTATCATAGTTGCTTAAAATAGCATTCTTGGTAGCCTTAGCCTTATCTTTAGAGTATTTTGCAATACTGTCTGTTTCTACTACAATAGCACATAATTTTTCTTGAACTTGTTCTTTAGAGTATTTATGAATGTTATCCACAATGTCTTTTATATCATCATCACTCAAAGAGTAGCGATGTTTAAAAGTCTCTATTATACCTGTTTTTTCTTCAAGCTCAATATCAGCTTTGTACGCTTGCAACTTAGCCAAATCATCTTGAAGTTTTTCAAATTCAGCCACAAGTGTTTCATATTTTTCCTTGTAGTCAACTTCCTCAACATCTTTAGCCTCATCATCGGTTGTGTCAACATCCTCTACTTCTTCAACACAATCCTCTTCTTCCTTTTCATCTACATCTTCAATAGTATCATCCTGTTCTTGAAATTCTTCTTCTGTAACATCGTCTTCAACCTTTTCGTCCTCAACAACATCTACGACTTCTTCCTCAAACGTATCATCAGCTACCTCTTCTATTTCTATATTTTTTGTTTTTGCCAAGCTTTCCACCTCACTTTTGTCGTCATTTTCTAAATATTTATCTAAAGCAAATACCATTTCCTGATATTTGTCTTTAAAGCAATTTTTGTTAAAGCTAACATCAATCTTTGCCTCATTAAATGCAGGATCAATATTTTTTCCCAAAATTGTAAGTGCACTATACTCAAAGTCTTTAATTTCGTATACCCAGCTATCTTCGTTAAATTCGCCATCAAGAACATTAATCTCCATAGACTGGTTATTTAATTTTCCATCGTATAACACTTTTAGCTCAGGATATCTCTCAATCCACAAATAAGCATCTGCAACTAGATACTCTATTGTGTCACCATTTTTCATAACGACATTTTCCCAA
>DUUM01000261.1 GCA_012841565.1 Candidatus Epulonipiscium sp.
AACTTTATAGACATCTTAGCATTTATTGGCATAGGACTTATGTCGATAGGATTTTTCAAAATAGACATCCCAGCTGGTTTTATTATGACGGGATTATTATTAATATTAGTTGCCTTTGTGATGGCAAGGGGAGGGGGTGATGAAGATTGAGTATGATATTTAGAAATAAAAGAAATACAAGAGCAGATCCAGATAAATCTAGTTTAAGTTGGTTTCTTTCTACAGATGCCCATGACACATTATGTATTCCTGGGTATACAAAGTTTTCGCAGCACCCAGAAGTTAAGATTGCCGTTAGTAAAATTGCAAACCTTATATCATCCATGACCATACATCTCATGGAAAATACAGAAGATGGGGACGTAAGAGTTAAAAATCAGCTATCGAGGAAGATTGATATAAACCCTTACTCATTAATGACCAGAAAAAGCTGGATGTATAACATAGTTAATACAATGCTTTTAGAGGGTGACGGTAATAGCTTGATATACCCAGCTATTAAAGATGGATTGATTGGTGAATTGATTCCATTGAAACCTAAAAGTTGGAGGTTTGAAGAAACTAACAAAGGCTATCAGGTTATATACGGTAATAACGTTTACAATCATGATGAAATTTTACATTTCATAATAAACCCGGATACAGAAAAGCCGTGGCTAGGCACAGGCTACAAGGTTTCTTTGAAGAATATAGTGGACAATCTTGCACAAGCAACAGCAACTAAAAAGGCTTTCATGAGCGACAAGTGGAAACCTAGCATTATTATTGCGGTGGATGCCATGACAGAGGAGCTTGCAAGCGAAAAAGGAAGAGATGAGATACTTGAAAAGTATATATCTGAAACAGGTGGGGGAAAACCGTGGGTAATTCCTGCTGATCTTGTAAGTGTAGAACAAGTTAAGCCACTATCCTTAAACGACTTGGCAATAAATGATGCGGTTGAAATTGATAAGAAAACAGTTGCAGCCATCTTTGGAGTGCCCGCCTTTATGCTAGGTGTAGGAGATTATAAAAAAGATGAATACAATAATTTCATAGATTCAACAATATTACCTATTGCGCAAGGCATTGAACAAGTGCTTACAAAGGGGCTACTATATAGCCCAGACTTATATTTCAAACTAAATGCTAGATCGTTATACGCCTATGATATTAAAGAGTTATCAGAAGTAGGGGCAAATTTATACACCCGTGGCCTTATGTGGGGTAATGAAGTTAGGGATTGGATAGGACTATCACCTAAAGAGGGCCTTAATGAATTAGTAATATTAGAAAACTATATACCAGCAGGCATGATAGGAGATCAAAAGAAATTAAAAGGCGGTGAAGATGATGAGTGAAAAGAAAATGCAAATTAGGCAAATAATATCAGACTTACAAACAAGGGAAGAAGATGGAGAGTTATATTTAGAAGGCTATTTTATAACATACGATAAAGTAACAGAGTTGTGGCCTGGGGTTTATGAAGAGATATATCAAAATGCTTGTAGCAAAACCTTAGATAATGATATTAGAGCCTTAACCAATCACGATACTACCTTGATACTAGGTAGAAATAAAGCTAACACTCTAATTTTAAAAGAAGATGAAAAAGGCTTGTGGGGTAAGGTTAGAATAAACAAAGACGATTCTGATGCGGTCAATATATACCATAGAGTTAAAAGGGGTGATGTATCGGGCAATAGTTTTGGCGGGTATTTTCTAGAAGAAGAAGTTGTAAACGGAGAAGATGGATCTGTTAAGTGGGGGGTTAAAGAAATAGATTTAAGAGAAGTTTCAATTTGTACTTTCCCACAGTATGAAGAAACATCAATACAAGCTAGAAAGAAAGATTTTGATCAACACGAAAAAAGGCAGATAGAGGTAAGAAAAAATAAATTAAAAGAAAGGTTAGGTAAGATATGTTAAAACAATTGATGCTATCAAGGAAAATCGAACAAGCTAGAAATCTATTAAGTGGTTTTGAAGAAGAAGGGGCGAAGTTAGTCACAAGAAAGGAAGAACTAGAGTTAGCAATAAGGGATGCAAACACAGATGAAGAAATTGAAACAGTAGAGGAAAGCATTACAGAACTTGAAGGGGAAGAAACGGAGTTGGAAGAAAAGAAAAACACACTTCAAGGGGAGATTGAAACACTTGAAGGTGAACTTGATGAACTTAAATCAAAAGCACCTACAATCAATAAAACAAAAGAAAGAAATAGAGAGGACGGTATTAGTATGAATAGATACAAGTTTTTCGGCGGACTTACAAGAGATAGGGCAGAGGAATTAGTTGTGAGGGATGAAGTTAAAGACTTCCTAACAAGAACAAGGGAATTAATGACACAAAAAAGAGCAGTAACAGGGGCAGAACTAACAATCCCTACAGCAATGCTTGAACTATTAAGAGATAACTTGCACACATACTCTAAGCTAATCAAAAGGGTTAATCTAAAGCCTGTTAGCGGTAAATCTAGACAAAACGTTGCTGGGGCAGTTCCAGAAGCGATTTGGACAGAAGCATGCGGAAAGCTTAATGAGTTAAATATCGTATTCAACCAAGTTGAAGTTGATGGATATAAAGTGGGTGGGTTTATTGCAATTTGCAATGCCACTTTAGAAGATTCAGACCTTAACTTAGCTAATGAGATTTTAACAATGTTAGGCCAATCATTAGGGCTTGGAATTGATAAAGCTATCCTATACGGAACAGGCACAAAGATGCCAGTAGGTATCGTTACTAGACTTGCAGAAGAAGCAAAGCCTAGCTATTGGGGGCTTAATGAAAGAGATTGGACTGATTTAAGTGAGACCAACTTGCTAGTATCAGACCCAGCAGCAGATACAGACGTGTTGTTTTATAAGGATTTAATTTTAAAACTAGGTAAGGCAAAAGCTAACTACGCAACTGGTGGTAAGTTTTGGGCTATGAGTGAGAATACATTTGCAATATTACAAGCTAAAGCATTAACGATTAATGCTGCAGGAGCAATTGTATCAGGACAATCTCAAACAATGCCAATTGTAGGTGGAGAGGTTGAGTTCTTAGACTTTATCCCCGACAACGTAATTATTGGTGGGTATGGATCCTTGTATCTCTTAGCAGAAAGAAAGGGAGCAACCCTTGCTCAATCTGAACACGTACAATTTATTGAAGATAACACGGTATTTAAAGGAACAGCAAGATATGACGGTAGACCAGTATTTGGGGAAGGTTTTGTTGCTATAAACATTAGCCAAGAAGATGCAGAAGTTGCGCCAAAGGCTAGTGATGTAACCTTCGCGCCAGATACAGCAAACTAACAATAGGAGGTAGGCAATGAAAGCGAAAGTATTAAAAACATTTGGTGATGCCAAAAGGAAAAAACTTCGCTTAGCTGGTAAGGTAATAGAGGTAAGTGAGGAAAGGTTTAAAGAATTGAACTCTACACGCAACGGATTACTGTTAGAAGAAGTAGCAGAAAATGAAGAAGATTTTACGGTAGAAAAAACATATCCATTCCCCAAGCATACAGGTGGGGGATGGTATGAAATAACTAACGGTGAAAAGGTGCAGGGGAAAGAAAAAGCTGAAGAGTTAGAACGTAAATTAAGGGGCTGGTAATATGGACACAGCTATCATAATTGAATTGATGAAAGCAAGAATAGGTATCTCTAGCACGATTAGAGATACCTATTTAATTGCAATAGTTGAAGGCATAGTAAGTGAATTAGAAGATGAAAAAGGTATCGTTTTAAGCGAAGAGAACAATAACCATGTAATGTTTATTGTAGATTATGCTACATGGAGATATCAAAATAGGGACAGTGATAGTGGCATGCCTAAAAACTTGCACTGGAGATTAAGGAATATGTTTGTTCATGATGGCGGTGCGAAACCATGACATTTGACGAGGAAATCAAACTCATTAAAATAACTTATGTGAAAAACAGCATGGGTGATATGGTACCTAAAGAAGTTGAGAGGAACGTATTAGCTAGCAAACTGGATTACAGGAGTAAGGATTATTACCAGGCCATGGCTGAAGGTTTAAAACCATCAATAACATTTGGAATTAACAAGTTTGAATGTGAGAATGAAAAAGAATTATCATACGAAGATGTAAAGTATAAAATCATAGATGTAACACCTATTAAAGCAAAGTATAGTAATGAATTTGAAGCAGTAGCTTTAATTTGTGAGGGGTTGGTGAACAAGTAGATGGCTATGCCTAAATCAGTAGTAAAGATCAGTAGAGACGGCGTAACGTACACGTCCAATGTGGATAGAGTGCAACACACGCTTAGGGAGTTGCAATTTAGAGCTAATTATGATGTTGCAAGATTTCTTATGTATAGGATGAGAGGAGAAATATCAAAATCAAAGAGTATGAGAAATCTGCCTAAAAATAGAAAAACTAATATATTTCAATATTGGGTAAGAAAAAGAGACAATGATTTACAGGTTGGAATAAA
>DUUM01000262.1 GCA_012841565.1 Candidatus Epulonipiscium sp.
TATTAAATTCTATTCAATATTATTTATATGTATATTTATGAGTAACGCAAGTAAAACCAGAGGGACAGTCCCCGCTTCACTACAGTGAAGTGGGGACTGTCCCTCTGGTTTTGACTAAAAAGTTTCTAGCCCTATGGCTTTATCTAATAAATATATATAGGTTTTTTCATCTAGGTCATTTTTATTTCGTAAATGCTTCTTTTGAACTCAACCTCGCTCATTATGGTTTTAATCATTGTTGTTCGTTTACTTGGACTTAACCTATAGCATATTGGGCTTAGATAAACTGCTTCAAACTCATTTTAAGGTTAACTTAATGATTTTATCATCCCCTACAGATGGATTTCCTCTGCCGTCCTGGTTACTTGTTGTCAGATATATTGTGCCATCCTTTGCCTGTGTTACTTCACGTAAACGACCATACTCATTTAAGAACCCCATCTCTACTGCTTCTACTTTTGTCCCCTCTTTATTTAGAGACAGAACAAGTAATTGCCGCCCACGTAGGTTGGCAACAAGCAATCTTCCTTGCCATGGTCCTTGATTGACAAATACTATCCCCGACGGTGCCCATGTCGTATCGCCACTATGTATTAGGGGCGGAACGACATCGATTTCATCGCTGATTTCATCACCTATGGCAAGAGGCCATCCGTAATTTTCACCTGGTTTGATGATGTTTATCTCATCATGAGCTGTTGATCCATGCTCTGACTCATATAAAGTATTTTGTAAGTTCCAGGTTAAACCCTGAGGATTTCTGTGGCCGAAACTATAAACTGGTGAGTTGGGAATTGGATTATCTTTTGGTATACTCCCATCTAATTCTATGCGTAGTATTTTCCCGGCCAGACTCCCAGGATCTTGCGCCAACATTGAACTGCCTGCATCTCCAGTGGTTACGTATAGTTTCCTATCTGGGCCAATCTTAATCCTTCCTCCATTATGAATCAATCCGCCAGGAATCTTGTCTATGATTACACGATTTATAGACGCTTTATTATTGCGTTCAAATAATTGAACGACCCGGTTATAAATCTGATTGTTTTGTGTATAGGTGTGCATGACATATAGATAATGATTTTGTAAATAGTTAGGATCTAATGCTATACCCATTAAACCCCCTTCCCCCTTAGCTGTAAAAGTTGAGTTAAATATTATTAGTGGATTTGGGTTAAGAATCCCATTTTCAATTACTCTGACTGCCCCAGAACGCTCAGTAAAATATAATTTATCATCACTTATATCAATGGCCCAGGGTACGTATAGGTTCTCAGCAATAACTTCTATGTCATAAGGAAATTCTGTCGATATATTTCTACTGATCATTCTTTTAGGTGTATGAAATTTGCATGATATCATTTTAGCTAACATAAGATAAACCAATTTTTCCATATCCCACTCTCCTGACTTAAATGTATCTTAGTGTACACTTTAATCATATTAGGATAGGACTAACTTCATGCCAACGCATGTAAACCTTCTGCCATCCTGCAGTATTCTATACTTCACTTCCATAATTCTTTCGTTTGATTGATTGCTATATAATACCCCTACAAAAATAGAACCTATAAAGGTAGACTTTTATAGTACCAGGTTTTATGGAATCTTTCTAAATGTCAAAAAAGGTGCTTAAAAGCCTTATAAAACCAGCACTTTTCTCTTCTGTTTAACTGTGAATCCCTCGTGATTTATGGTATTGTTTTCTAATTCATTTTCTAAGTTATTTTCTAATTCATTTGTTAAGTCCTTGGCCGTTTGGGGCTGGTTTTCAGTTTCTTTTTCTTCTTCTGCAACCTCCTCCATGGTAGCCATTGTAGGCGAACTGCATCCTGTAAGGCCTGCTAATGATGCAACCATAAGGGTTAAAAATGATGAATTGCTTACTTAATACTTTGCAGACCTGATTTCATGGCTAGTTCTCTTAGAAGTGGGTTGTACATAACTGGGGATTTTAAGTTTTTAAGCTGTAAATTTAACTTGATATCCGTGATTTTATGTTTGTATCTACCCAAAAATCCATCAATTCCCTCTTCAAGGCTCTGAGCTAGGTGCAAAGAACTTTTTAATGCGTAGCTTATGCCTTCAGCCGAGCTAGGACTAATGGCACCTGCAGCTTCCCCAACTAGGGCTACGCCGTCCCTTCCTATGTAAAACTGGGATGCTTTCTTCGGCCGATAGATATAGGCACCTTCTGTTTTAATTTTGTTCTCAAACACAAAGCCCTTTTGTATTAATTTTCTTTTCAATAGGTCGAACTTTTCTCTTGGATTATCCTTAGGTCTAAGGGCTGATCCTAATAAGACATAATTTCCCTTGGGGATGATCCAGGAGTAGAAGTCACTTATTTCTTCATCAAAAATTGCTGTAAAATAAGGCCTAGAATAAGGACATTCAAACCTCTCCTGAATGGCGATGTACTTTTCGGGAGCATTGATGTCTTTACTAATAAAATTTCTAATCCGTGAAAAGGCACCATCTGCCCCTACAATGATTTTTGTCTTTACCTTAATCTCTTCTTGATTGAAGATATAGTTAATCTCATATCCTCCTGGTATTTGAGTTGCGTTTTTAAATAGGGCATTAAATTTCTTCTCAACACACCCTGGAATTAGTGACACTAGCCACTTGTCAAATTTTTCTCTATCTATATTAAAATAGAATCTCTGATATAGCCTTTCTAAATCATTGGTTAAATCAATGGTTCTTACGGCAAACAGTTGGGGGTCTACTAGAATATCTTTTGGTATTCCTAAGCCTAACTTTGCAATCATTTTCTGCGCATCAGGCGCTAGCAGTCCTCCGCAGCATTTACTTTTGTGATTGTTAGGATTTTCATTTTCTAAATCCCTTTTATCGATTAATAAAACCTTATACTTCTCCCCGATTAATCTGGCAAGATTAGATCCTGCAGGTCCTGCCCCAACGATTACAACATCATACATTCATTCACCTCATAAATTTTATTTTCTATATTCCAAAATATCTCCTGGCTGACATTCTAATGCCTTACAAATCCCTTCTAGAGTTGATAATCGAATGGCTTTTGCTTTACCATTTTTCAATATGGAAATATTAGCCATGGTTATACCTACCCTTTCAGAAAGCTCTGTAACGCTCATTTTTCTTTTCGCTAACATTACATCAATATTGATTATAATTGCCATGTTATTCACCTCATATCGTTAAGTCATTATCATTTTTTATATCGATGGCATGTTTTAGTAGCTTCTGAAGAACAGCTGCAAAGACTGCTATGGTCATTGGTGCAAATATAAAAATCATTCCAATTATAATGATACCTGGGGCATCATCTATCTCTCCAACCACATAGAATAGTGGCATAGCAACCACATACATAATGCTAATGGTCGTTGCAGCGTTTTTTATCTTCTTTAATGCCACGACAGAAATATCTGAGAATGCCTGATTGGTATCAATATAACTGAGCAGTTTAAACCCTTGATACAATGCCGTAAAAAACGGTATGGCTGATACGTACATAATGGTTAAGATACCGTACATAACATAGGCCATTTTCACACTCCCTCGCCCTGCCTCCTTAGCAATCAATGGCAATCCAAATAGGCATAAGGCAATAATTGGGATTGCGATGATCATAATCGCTATTTTCAAAAACAATGTTGTTCCTTCTTTCATAACGCCACCCCACTATATTATTTATATATTACTTAATATCACTATATTATCATAGTATTTATCGTATTACAATAGATATTTACTATTTCTCATTATATATTTATTGTACTATGTAATGATCTGTACGAATACAACCACCCCTAGGATAAGACTCAAAAGCCCCCTAGAACATGATGTTCTAGGGGGCTTTCCCTTTGCAAACTATAATATACGATAGTGAGGAATAATATCTTCATATCTGCCATCTTTCATCAAAAACCCATTCCGTACCTGAACTGCTCTTTAGCAGCTTCTAAAGAATCCCATCTATTGCAGTTTGTGCTAAAATTTCATATTCTTTATAATCGACATCACTTGTATAATAGTTCTCAATTTCCCGTACAGGTCTTTGACAAATACGATTGCCACGAAGAGTCAATTCTCTTGGAATGCTCATCATTCCACTCCATTTCAAGTGCCCTGGATAAAAGTGACTATCCCATGACTGCAACCATGCAATCATAATTCTTCTGCCGTCTTTTGTTTCCATCGTCTGGGGTGCATAGAAATCTAGTCCGTAGTCTAAGGAATGGGTATGTTTTCTCTGGAACTTATTATTTACTTCTGTTCCTATTATTCCAAGAGCGCAGTGTCCATTATGAAATTCATTTGTTGATTGCATCTTTTGACTTATATAATAAGACTTGTCCGCTACCATCATCTGCTCGGCTTCCTATCACAAAATAGAGTTCTTCTCCCTTAATAAATAGTTTAGGATCTCTAAAGTCTTCCAGACTACTCCCCTCTGGGATCATCTTTGTTGTAACGACTGGATTAATTTCTAGTTTTTCATAATCAAGGTCATCCCCCACCGCAACACATTGTGTTTGCCTAGTGATACGATTCCCCCTCTTCATCTATTATATCCTCTACACCTGTATATGCAATTAAATGTTTTCCATCCCACTCAATGGCACTGCCAGAAAAGCATCCATGCTGATCATACGTTTTATCTGGAGCAAGTGCACATGGGAGGTATTCCCACGTGATAAAATCTTTTGATTTTACATGTCCCCAATCTACAAGCATACGAATTTGAACCTTATTGTCTAAGGGTATAAAGAGTTTCCCAGCTAATAATTTTTCAGTAATATCATAAACAATCTTTTGGTCTGTGATTTGAAATATAACTTGAGTAGCAGTCGTTTTTTCTAAATCAATCTCTACCTCAAAATTAAATGCTTTTGAATTTATCCCTGATAAAAAATTCTGATTTGCTTTTAAAACCTGGTCACTCCAATGTGTCGTGTTTAACCCCCCGTTCCAGCTGTCTAGCCAAGCCATTTCTATAACCCTATCATCTTCCAGGCTAGCTATATTAAAATTCTGAGCGGCATAAAAATCAGGTCCCAAATCCATCGCATAAGGTCCCCCTTCATCAGGTGTAAAAACCTTTCCGTTAAATTCAATGTCAAGGTATTTTCCACATATCTCATAAGTCCCCCACTTCTTCCTAGACTTTGCGAAGTGCAGTACCTTTTTTAGTGCCAGTAAGCCAATGAATGCAATTGTCAATATGATCTATTCCCCCTATTTCAATTTTATTATATCAACAATCCATTCTGCTTCTGGTAGTGGTATCTCAGGATGCATGGCGTACTGCTCTGCAATTCCCTGTATACTGCACCAATATGCATTAGACAGTGCTACGGGAGTTACCTTATTCATATTTCCTAGTTGGAGTGCTTTAAAATAACACAGCCAAGATCCTCCTGTTGCTATACCTGAGAGAATCAAATAAATCAAGGTTTCACCGTTAATATTCTTTAATGTACTTTGTGAACCAACAACAAAAACATCTCCTAGAGTTTTACGACTCTAGGAGATGTTTTATAAGTGAACTCAACTATTTTTTTGTATCTGTTTAAAATGAATTAATTTTCCCTTAAAGTCCCCATGCATATCAATCATATTGATCCCTGCATGCATTAAGGCACCTCCAGAATAAACTTCGCCTGTTTCTTGATTCTGGTAGCAATTATGGTCTTGCAAGCCTTTTAAGCGAATTCTTCTACTATGATAATTAGGTTTTCCAAGTACTTGAACATAAGTAACTAATATCTCAGTATTATTCTTAGATACAACCTGCCAACAGTCAAATTCTTTATTATCTATGAAATTCCCAATGCGGTAATAATCACCTGTACGAATTAAATCATTATACTTGTGATATGCCTCAATCTGTTTTGGAATCATCAATTTATCTTCTTCAGGTATTTTAGTCACATCTAATTCATAGCCAAACGTACCTGCCAAGGCAACGTATCCCCTTGTTTCAAAAGGTGTCGTTCTGCCAACTGTATGATTTGGGCAGTCACTAACGTGGGCCCCAATAGCCGAAAGCGGATAAATCATAGCTGTTCCTTGTTGTATTTTTAAACGCTCAATGGCATCTGTATCATCAGAACACCATATTTGCGGGCTATAATATAACATGCCAGGGTCAAAACGTGCCCCGCCGCCAGAACAATTTTCTAATAGGATATGTGGGAAGTCTTTTGTTAATCGGTCCATCATATCATAGACACCTAGTACATATCGATGAGATAATTCACCCTGATGTTCACGGGGTAGATGGCTGCTGCCAAGATCACTTAGTTGACGGTTCATGTCCCATTTTACATAAGTAATGTTTGCACTTTGTAATACTTTTTTGATAGCGCCATAGATGTAATCACGCACTTCTACTCTAGAAAAATCCAGTACATACTGATTTCTACACAAAGTTCCAACTCTTCCTGGAAGTTGAATAGCCCACTCAGGATGGGTACGATATAAATCAGAATCAGGAGAAACCATTTCTGGCTCTACCCAAATTCCAAATGCCATTCCTAGCCCATTGACTTGATCGACTAAGTTTTTAAGGCCACCGTCTATTTTTTCTTCATTTAAAACCCAATCCCCAAGAGAACTATTATCACTACTTCGCTCGCCAAACCAGCCATCATCCATGACCAGCATTTCAATGCCAAGACTTGAAGCTTCCTTAGCAATTGACAGTAATTTGTCTGTATTAAAATCAAAATAAGTCGCTTCCCAATTATTAATTAAAACAGGACGTTTTTTATCTTTATACTGTCCTCTAATTAAATGGTTTCTATATAAGTCATGAAAGGTTCGTGTCATCTTGCCTATTCCTGCATCTGAGTATACCATTACAACCTCTGGTGCTACAAAGGTGTCATTTCGCTTTAATACCCACTCAAAATCAGTGGGATGTATGCCCATAACCACCCTTACAGCGTCATACTGGCTTCCTTCTGCTTGTGCAATAAAGTTCCCTGAATAAACAAAGTTAAAGCCATATACTTCTCCGTTATCTTCTGTTGCGCCTTTTTCAAGTAAGGCTATAAATGGATGATCTTGATGCCCAGACTCTCCTCTTATAGATGAGGTGCTTTGCTTACCATACCTAACAGCACTTCTTTGAACATGCCTCTCTCTCGCCCACCCACCATGCATTGTAAGCACATCATAATCCATGCCATCAAAATCAACACAGCAAGAGAGTACTTTGGTTAGGTTAATCGTATTGTCACTCGCATTTTTAACCGACACACTTCTTGTAATCGCATCTATATTTTCAAAAACAGTATACATAAGGACAACTTCTAAATTGAGCACATGATCCATACACTTTAACTGAAGTGTGGTACACTCATCCGCCTTGCCAAAAGTAGCAGGTAGCTCTTGGAGCCCTGGTTTACCTTCTATAATCTCATAAGATACATACTGAAGTCTACAAGCCGTATGACCATCTTTATTTTTAACCTGTAGGCAAGATTCTCTGAAATCTCCTAACCCATGGGTTGAGTATTCCATAGGGAAACTGTCATAAAAAGGTAGCCTGTCCCTATTGTTAGTTGTTGGCACAAAAGGGGGTTCATCAATTCTCATTAAATAATTTAAGTTAGAATCATCTAGTTTTTTTCCATAATAAACATGGCCAACAAATTGCTCCTCATCTACAACAGCAATGATATAACTAGAAGACTTGGTATCTAACTTCCATACTTTCTCATCTGCATAATATTTAACTCCCATGACCCAGCTCCTTTAGCATAATAGTTATCGCTTTCCTATTTCCGTATCCGATTCTGACACGACACTATTAGTTTTGATATATTCTGTAATTTCATCTACCATTGTAAAAGCAAGACCAACATAGCTATCTGCCGCACCATAATAAATGGCTATTTTTCCTGTTTTAGAGTCGTGTATTGTTGCACATGGAAAAGCAACATTAGGAACAAATCCTCTTTCCTCGTACCATGTTTCTGGGGTCAATAGGAAGTTTTTACATCTATACTTCACAATTGAAGGGTTGTCTATATCTAAGATAGCCCCACCCATACTATATACATAGCCATTGCAAGTTCTTGTAACGCCGTGGTAAAACATTAGCCATCCTTCTGTTGTTTCAATTGGTGCTGCACCCCCACCGATTTTGAGGGTTTCCCACCAATTTTCACTAACGCCCATAACATGTCTATGCTTACCCCAGTACACTAAATCTGGGCTTTCACTTAAGAAAATATCCCCAAATGGTGTGTGTCCGTTATCACTAGGTCTTGAGAGCAAGACATAATTGCCAGCAATCTTCCTTGGAAATAAAAGCGCATTTCTATTAAATGGTAAAAATGGATTTTCTATTCTTACAAAGGTTTTAAAATCTTGCGTTTTTGCTATTCCAATAGATGCCCCATAAAAATCTTGACACCACATAACATAATAGGTGTCTTCCACCTTTACTAACCTCGGATCATACGCATAGCGAGGCATGAACGAATTACCTTCTTCGTCTATAAATGGAATCTTTTCTTTTTCAAACTCCCAGCTAATAGCATCCTTACTCCATCCCAAATAAATATGTGAAACACCATTTATTTGCTCTCCGCGAAATACCCCTACAAATCCATCTTCGTACGGCATTACGGCACTATTAAAAATCCTAGCAACACCTTCCACCGGATTCCTATCAATAATCGGATTCTCAGAATACCGCCAAACAGGCGCATTAACTACCTTTTCTGGTTTTTCTTGCCACGGAACATTGTTTACGATTGGTCCTATAATCTTATTTAAACTCATTTTTTTCTCTCCTTTTATATGCACTATTTTATTTATTAACCTTTTACAGCACCCTGTGTTAACCCACTATAAATATGCTTTTGACAAAGAATAAATATAATTAAAGCGGGAATCATTGTGAGAAGAACACCTGCACAAATATAATTATATTGACTCCCTAAAGGGCCTGTAAATGTATATAACGATGTAGAAACGACTTGACGCTTATTTTTTGTGTGTAAATACAAGTTAGCCATATAGTATTCATTATACGTACTAACGCCTTTTAATATCATAGTCGTAATAACAACTGGTTTTGATAAAGGTAATATTATTTTAAAGAATACTTCGAAGTAGGATGCCCCATCTATAATAGCCGATTCATCCAAAGACTTAGGAATATTCTCATAAAATTGCAAGAAAATATAAATCGAAATTACATCAGTACCTAATAGCAGGAGAATATAACCCTGTAAAGTATCTATTAGCCCCATAGAATACATAATTTGATAAACTGTAACTTGCATGGCAACACCTGGAATGAGTGTTGCAAATAAAAATAAGTTACGAATCAATGTATTGCCTTTAAACTTAAATCGATCTAATACATAAGCAATCATTGAACTAATAAGGACAGATCCAACGAGTACACATACCAGCACAATAAATGAATTTCTAAAAGCAACTGTCATATTTGCTTTTTTCCATGCAATAAAAAAGTTGTCAAAGTAAGTCCAACTCTCAGGCAAGGTCATAACACTGGTTCTAGCATACTCTTCGTCCGTCTTAAAAGCTGTAATAACACATACAGCAACAGGAACCACAGCAATAAATGAACCTAACAATAATGTAAAATATTTAAACACATTAGGGATAATTCGTTTTATCTTACTAGATAAATTCATCTTGCTTCCTCCTTGTCATTAAAAACATGAGAAAATAATAGCTTTTGAATCATGGTTGCAATAAAAATAATTAAGAGCAGTACAATTGCCATGGCAGAGGCTAGTCCGACTTTTTGATTTTCATGGGCAATTCTATTCATAATAACAAAATAAGTTCCTGTCCCAAATGTACCATTTGTAATAACATACGGCGGTTCAAATGCACTTAAAGAACCCGTAATTGAAAGTATCAAATTAAGTACAATAATGGTTTTTATACTGGGCATAATAATATATCTAAATTTCTGCCATCCGTTAGCACCATCTAGCTCAGCTGTTTGGTACATCTCTGGATCTACAGATGTAATAGCCCCAATAAATAGCACCATATTTTGGCCCATATACCGCCACACAGATGTTGCGGCAAGGGATATATTATTGATCCTCGTATCTTTTAACCAATAAGGTAGGCTTTCCATACTAATACCTATATAGGATAATAGGGTATCTAGTACAAATCCTCTTGTATAAAAAAATTTAAAAATAAATCCTACTGCTATCCCGCACACTAAGTAAGGGAAAAACATAGCGCCTTTAAAAAAGCTACCGCCTTTTGTTTTAAAACTTAATAATGTGGCAAAATAAAGAGCAAGTCCTAACTGTATAAAAGAGGCGCCCATATAATAAATACTCAGTTTTAACGCACCAAATATATCATCTCTTTTAAACACTTCTATGTAATTTGCAAGACCCACATATTCTCTTTTCCCAATATATTTCATATTATAAAAACTAAATTGTAACATTTTTAAAAATGGTAAATATGTAAATACAAATAGTAATAGCAGTGGAACAATCATAAAAGCAACACATACGGCTATCTTATTCTTATCTTTCGTTTTTAACCATTTTATAAAAGGAGAGGTCTTTTTAGTAACCTCAATCGTGTTTTCTAGTTTCATAAGAACCTCCTATTTAGATGTGAGCCAGCATATGCTGGCTCATTAATGATAAGCTTTAACAGTTACTGATTAACTTCAACTTTAAACTTTTCTTGGGCAGCTGACCATTTTGCATTCCACTCTGCCATAATCTCATTTAATGTAGCGCTCTTTCTTGATGCTGCTTCCAATATTGCTTGATCTGGGTAGTTATCTGTGTTAATACCTAGCTCTGATTCATTATTAAGATCACCAAACAAATCTTCTTCACCATCGATTGCTGGACTATCAACGACTAATTCAATTCCATCAAATGAATCCAATACTGCAGGATACTCAGCTCCTATTAGAATTGGGATACCACCTTGATCATATGCAAAGTTTGATTTTTCTGTTAGCCACTTGACATAAAGCATGGAAGCTATCTGATTCTCTTTAGAGGCGTTTGCATTGATACCATACGCATAATCAGGTCCCGCTGATGCATATTGTTTGCCATCAACAGTAATTGGGAATGGCATGTAGCCTATGTCCGCTCCATGATCTCCTGCTTCTTGCATTTGGGTAACAGCCCAAGATCCTAATACCATAGTTGCAACTCTTCCATCATTAATCATACCCTTGCTACCTTCCCAATCAGTAGTTGTTGGGTCATCTTCAATTAAACCTCTAGCAGTTGCTTCATATAAAACATAATATACGGCATATGGCCCTGTCATATCACCTCTATCTGAAAATGGATCTTTAGCATGTGGTAATATCCGATTCATAAAATCTGGGTTTCCAGTTGCTGAGCCACCAAGGTAAGCATCCCACGCGCCCATTGTCCATCCTGCTGCAAAGTTTGAATACAAAGGAATAGCATCCGTATTGTCTTTGATTTGCTGAAGGGCTCCTAAGAATTCTTCTGGCGTTTTTGGTATTTCTGCTACGCCCGCTTTTTGAAATACTGCTTTATTATATACGATACCTTGTGCGTTCCCTGTGGATGCAATACCATAAACGTCTTCACCATGAGATTGCTCATTAACGAAATTATAAATCTTCCCTAAGTCAGCCTTATTACCATAGGATTTAAAGTATGTACCTAAGTCTTGCTTATCTACAGTAGTAGGGACCATACAAATATCTCCCCATTCTCCAGTTACTAATCTAACAGTTATATCTTCTGCATAATCAGTAAGTGCTTCATATTCAATCGTAATATTAGGATATGACTTGTTAAATTCAGCTGCATAATCTTGAAAGATTGTATCTACAATATCAGTTCTATGAGTCAAAACCTTTATAGTAGCGGAAATATCTTTATAATCTTCACCTAATGTAATCTTATCAATAGTTAACTCTTCTGCCTCATCTACAACAGCTTCCCCTGAGCTAACTTCTTCTTGCTTCGTATCCTGTTTCACCGTCTCTTTCGGCTTACTACCACATCCTGCTAGTGTAGCGGATAACATTGCTGCGCATAATAATATGCTTACCATCTTTTTCTTCATTTTACTTCCCCCTTTTACATATTAGCTTATCGTTCACGTTACAAGTTAACTATATGATAATTACATGATTAAGTCAATACTTTCCTCAATTTTAGTAATTATGTCTTTGCCATAGTGTAAATCTTACGGTTTTAAATATTTATCACCAAGTAAGCCCGTGGACCTTCCCATAGTTTATGTTAGACCATTAAGTTAACTAAGTTAATAAGTTAGGTTCTCAAGTATTTTTTTAAGCTATACTCTTGGTAATGATTCTAATGCGATGCAATCACTTATATGATATAATAAGATTATTTCTAGCATAATTTATTACACTCTAAACTAAAAAAGGCGGTTTGTTATGGGACAAGTTGGAATGGCAAAATGTGACACCTATGATTATGATAAAATCATAGAAGAAGTCGCTTACTTATTATCTAAACTAGAGGTACTAAAACACTTAACACCTGGTAAAGTTCTCTTGAAGACAAATTTACTTAAAAAAAATCTACCAGAAGATGGTGTTACGACACATCCATTTGTGGTAGAAGGGGTTGCTCGTTATCTTATTCAAAAGGGTTTTAAGGTTATCATCGGCGATAGTCCCGGTGGCCCTTTTAATAAAACAATCTTAAAATCTATCTATGAGGCTTCTGGTATAGCCAAAGTTGCAGAAAGGTGCGGTTGTGAGCTTAACTATAATACTGAGGTCCTTGAAGTTAAACCACCTAATGCTATGCTTATTAATAATCTTAAACTTGTTAAAGCCTTTACGGAGGTAGATTATGTTGTTTCTTGTGCTAAACTAAAAACCCATACCATGATGACCTATACAGGTGCGGTTAAAAACCTTTTTGGCATGATACCAGGGGTAACAAAAGCTGACTACCATTTCAAAATGAATGATCCCGATAATTTCGCCAATATGTTAATCGATATATGCGACTATATAAAACCCATATTTTCTATCATAGATGGTGTAGAAGCCATGGAAGGTGATGGGCCATCTTCTGGGGATATTAGAAAGCTTGGCCTACTCCTTGTGGGCGACAATCCTTATGAGCTTGATTTAGTTGCTTGCAAGATTGCAGGAATAGAAAATGTCCCAACCAATTTCCATGCACAAAAGAGGTATTTAGCGACACAGAATCTAAATGACATTGCTTTTTATGGCACATCAATAGAGGATATGGACATTGCTCCCTTTAAGTTACCAGGATCCACTCATATAAACTTTGTAGAGGATAGAATTCCCCCTTTTATCGTAAATTTTTTACTAGACAAAGTGCGACCTTATCCTAAAGTAATACAAGACCAATGTATAGGATGTGGCATCTGCGCTAAAAATTGCCCACCCAAAGTAATCAGTATGATAAATCAGAAAGCTAAGATAGACACAAGTCCGTGTATTAGATGTTTTTGTTGTCACGAACTGTGCCCAGAGAAAGCCATTGGAATAAAAAGACATGTTTTGCACAGGCTGATTTTTGGAAAATAAAGAACCTATACTACTGGACTTTATTGATATTTCTTGGTTTCTTTGTTATAATGATTACAAGGATATATATATAAAATATATTATTTTTCATATACTATAAAGGAGCTTATATTTATGGCTACTTTGGGGAGTGATATCCTGAATATAAAGACAATCAACGTTTCTAAAAAATATCAAATTACAATACCATTACAATCTTTCAAACATTTAGATGATATTTTCGGCTCAGATAATTAGTCATGTATGAAGTACTATTTAGTTCAGCCGCTGAACGATTCTTTAAAAATATAACATAGCCCTCAACTGAGGGCTATGTTATATGCTTTTCTTTATATCACTGCAAAGGCAAGGGACTGTTCCCTTAGCACTTCTTCCACTTCTGCCATTGGCATAGGCTTATAATAATAATAACCCTGTACATCATCGCACAATTTTTGATTTAAAAAGTCTAACTGCCCTTTTGTTTCAACACCTTCAGCTATAACGTTAAGCCCAAGGTTTTTGGCTAAATTAATAATAACCATAATAATAGCCCTGTCCTTTTCATTAGACTCAATTCCCTGTGTGAACTGCATGTCAATTTTAATCCTATCAATAGGAAGCAGTTTCAACCTACTGAGAGATGAATACTCTGTCCCAAAATCATCAATAGCAATGGTTACTCCTATGTTCTTTAGCTTAGCTAATGCTTCTTCTATATAGATTGATTCCTTAATGGCGGCACTTTCTGTAATCTCAATCTCAAGATACTCAGAAGCTAAGTTTGACTCCTTAAGAATATCCTTTACAAGGTTAACGATGCTAGGGCTGATTAATTGGATAGCCGATAAGTTAACAGCCATGCGCAATGGTGGTAGATTCATATCTTGCCATTTTTTAGTTTGGATACAGGCTGTCCTAAGCACCCATTCACCAATGCTATTAATTAAGCCATTTTTCTCAGCTAAAGGGATAAATACCCCTGGCGATATCATGCCTTTTTCAGGATGTTCCCAGCGCAGCAAGGCTTCTAACCCATTTATTCTTCCCGACACTATATCTACTTGAGGTTGGTAATAAACGACCAACTCATTTCTTTCTATGGCACTAGAGAGATCATTTGAGAGAATAATGTTCATTTCCACTTCTTCTTTCATCTTTGTGGTATACACTGTATACTGATTTTTTCCTTTTTCTTTTGCCTTATACATAGCCATGTCTGCATTTTCAATTAATAAATCCGCCTCTTCCCCGTCACCAGGATAAACAGCTATCCCCACACTGCTTGTTACTAAAAAATCCTGTCCCTGTATATTAAAAGGTTCCCCGAACAAGGCCATGATTAGATCCACAACTTTAAAAATATCTTCCTCATTGTTAATATCATTGAGCAAAATCATAAACTCATCACCGCCAAATCTAGCCACGGTGTCTGTCTTTCCCACACTTTTTCGCAGCTTATTTGCAACTTCTTTCAGTAATTCATCGCCACCTTTATGTCCGATGGTATCATTCACTGCTTTGAAATCATCAAGGTCTAGAAATAGAACAGCTGCCTGTTTTCCATTCTTCTTAGCCAAACGAATCCCTTGATTGGTTCTATCTTTAAATAAAAATCGATTAGGTAGGGTTGTCAAAGTATCATAATAAGCCATATATTCAATCTCTTTTTCATCTTTTATTTTTGCTAACCCTTGGGCTATTAGGTTAGATAAAATACCAATCTGTTTAATCTCCTCTTCTGACCATTTTTTATGTGATAGAAGGGACTCAAACCCTATAAATCCATCAATATCATTATCCTTTCCAATAGCTACTGTCACAAATGTTTTAACCTTTTGACGCATCAATTGTTCCTGCTCCGCTCTAGCTTCTGGGGGCATAGCAGAGATATCATCAATATGGACAACTTTGTTTTTTTTAAGCTGCTCAAATCCCCATGAACAAATAGTAACAGGTGCTTCTTCTACCTTTCCCACTTCCGGTTCTATACCTTCTGCGCACCACTCATACGAATAGGTCATTGTATTGCTTTGATGGTTAACTAAAAATATGTAAGCACGATCTATCTGGAAGAATGCGCCTATATTCAGTAGTAGTTTATTAATCTTTGTATCAAGGTTTTCTTGATTAACATTAACAAATTCCAGAGAAACTTCTGAGTTTATTTTTTGAAACGCAATTTGCGCATTATTTTCTTTAATTTTAGCAATATAGATTCTATTGACGTAGTATCCTATTAAGAATGCTGTGGCAAACACCCCTATCCTTGCGATATAATCATACTGATCGATTAATACCGTAACTTCAGGATTGAGTATCCACATGAGTCTTTGCGTAATGATGGCTATAACCGTAGAAGAAATTAAAAGTGTCCTGTTACTAAATATAAGGGAACTCATCATAATGACAATCGGAAATGCCCATACTGTTAACCCGCCATAATCATTCGTTGCAAACATAATAATGGGTATACTTAGCACTAGAGTAATGATGGTAAGAGCCTCTTTTACTGATGTTTTCTTAATCCTTTGAAACATGTAGACCCCAAAGCCTACCATACTAAAAAGTCCACCCTTTAAAATACCTCCTTTAATATCTCCATCATTCCCACGAATAAAGGGTATATATTCTGATATAAAACTTATTAGCCCCCCTAATAAAAGAGCTCTAGCTATATTTTTAAATATCTTTTCTTGATCTTCTTCCGTAACAATCATTTCACTGCTATAGGACTTCTCTTGTCCCATTGCCCCATAATATCTTGCACCATAATACATGGTCCAAGTTGGCAGTAAAATAAATACAGGTGCCAATTGTGGCAAAGGTTTTGCAAGTATTGAACCTACCCCTATATCGACTAAGCTTCCTAATATGAAGGAGGCAATAAATGACAACATAATTAGCGTGCCTTGTTTAGCAAGTTTTTTATCCTCTAATTTTTGTTTCCATTTCCAAATAACCACCAAACCTACTACTGCGTATAAAGTATAATAGGCATAAAAAAACCAATCCAAAGTATTATTGATTGGCATATTAACCCAACCATATGTAAGTTTCTGTAGATTATGCTGAGCTGCAGCCATATGATTTGAAAAAGAAAAAATATATATACTAATAAATCCTGGTATATACAAAAATTTTAAAAGTCCCTTGTTATTTAGTGTTCTATTTTCATAAGTCAGTAAGATTAAAAAATGTAATATTATACTATATACCATTGTCCACCCAATAGCTGAAACACGCCGCCACAGCAGCGCTGACTCCGGGCCTTGGGCCGTAATCCCTATAGCAAATCCCAAAGACCATATACTCATAGCAATACAAACAGCTAAGAATAATCTGTTGAGACTGGATTTGGGGTTTAATCTAATGATATACGTCCCCAACAAAAGATAGATAAAAATAAGTAGTGTAAATATTACTGAAAGTATAGGCGCTATATATTCCATAAACATTCCTCCAAGTCAAATTAACTTTAAACGTAGTCCCTATATTAAACTATACTACATATATCGACATATTATTTATATATACGAGTGTTTATCTTAATAAAACCCATATGGTTAAATTTTATTTTTTCGGCATTAAATGGGTAATCATATAGCTATCTTTCAATAACTATAGCGCCACCTAGAGTTTCAAACTCTAGGTGGCGCTATAGTTGTTTCACCTGATATACCATATTCTTTATAGCACGTTTTTGTATGACCCCACTGCATGGGTCCCCTCCTAAATTATCCTTTAGTTGCTCCCATGGTTACGCCTGCTGTAATCCATTTATTCAATGCAAAATAGGCAATCAATGGTGGCAATATCGTAATCGTAATGGCAGCAAAGGTTGAACCCCAATCAACATTACCGAATGCACCTACATAATCTTTTAGACCCATTGCAACCGTTTTAGCAGCGTCTTTATTTATAAAAGTGTTCGCAAAAATAAAATCATTCCATATTAATATACTGTACATGGACGCTACTGGACTTATGGCAATACCTTGGACACAAAAAGTCGAAATATGTTACGCTACTCTTAATGCCTCATCTTCCTTTTGTTGTGGTGTCATATAATTAAGAGAGCTATGAATTCTTTTTCGATTGTACCATGACTCTATATACTCAAAAATGGCGCTGTTTGCATCATTAAA
>DUUM01000026.1 GCA_012841565.1 Candidatus Epulonipiscium sp.
CATATACAAACCTCCTGTGAGTTTTTTCTGGTAATTAAATTTTACAGGAAAATTTGTATGTTGGGAAGGGATATTTATATCTCTTCCCTTTATTTTTTATTTTTGCCTACTAAAATTATACTCTAACTGTTAATAAAGATTATAGATTTCTAACTATAACCTTTATTACTCTTCGTTTCCTTGAATATATTTGCTATAGCTATCCCACTTCCCTTAGCCTGCCCCACAAGAACCTGCTCATTGCCTCGGTTTTCCTATAACACTACATCAGTTATAAAAATGTGATACACCCAGCTGTCAATATGATCAGTTCCCATTGGCAATCTTTTCAAAATAGCTAGTTGTGTGTCCCTCGCCACCTTCATCCTTGAGGGAAGTCCATCCTAAGCAAACAACTAACTCACCAAATATTCTGACATAGTTCATTAATAGAAAAGCGAGCTGCTTAACACTCGCTATATCTTCATTGTCTACCATTAGTTGTCAGAATTGTTTTAGAGTTATCTGGGGACTGACCCTCTTGACTCGGGGCGCTAGCTCCGAGTCTTGCTAAAAAACACGAAATCAAATATATTACAGATGATAGCAAAGCTATAATCCCTATTGGGTTAGTAGACTTTATAGACAAAAGCACTTATAGCGATAACACTTTGAACTTGTTATGCTATGAGCACGAAGACTTATACAAGGTAAATTCAATTATCCAAAATATTGAAAGAGCTATTAAAATAAAACATGAGGCAGTAACTTTTCAATCAAAATGTATCCAAGCAGAAAAAGAAGAAACACGATTAGACTAGGTATTTAAACTTTAACCCCTTTGTGTAATAAATTTATATCTTATGTGGCATTAGCTGTGTAATGTTATATATAAATAATACAATGTAGTCCATGCAAAATAGACCCTTTAGGAAATTAATCCTTCTGGGTCTTTACTCCGTCTTATAATGGCTGTTCGCTAATCTTCTGCCACATCTCCCCTACCCCTTATGTACTCTAAAATAGCCTCATCAAGCGCCATGCTTATCTTCAAACGCAGGTCTTGGTCCTGGCCATCCATTGCCCTGTGCAGTTCCTCCCGCCCTATAACTTCTCTACCTTTTTAGCCTAATCAAATCTTTTAATATATCTGGTAAGTACCCAGCCCCTTTCTCTTTCACCTGTAAGCATATTTGTATAACTTATTTTAGTCCAGTTTTTATTCTTGTGTTCTATTTCAACCGTATCTCCAAAGTTTAAATAATACTTTACGCCTGTCTTTATCTTATTTGAATTTCTGACTTCTAGTCCATCTTTTGATACAATCCTAAATGAATTATAAAAATCATAGTCAACATCCATGGTACTAACTTCTTTTCTAATAGATTTTATAATCTGATTACCGTTTGCAATAGCTGGCATAGAAAGGCCACTATAGCTCATTGCAAACGCAAGAACCCAATACAACATCTTCAAGACTATTTCTGCCATGACTGAGGATACAACATTATCCTTTATACTTCCCTTTGTATTACTTTCAACCACGACTTCTGTTAGCCTATTAATAGCAAGAACGATATCAGCACTTTCTTCCTGCATACTTAATTTTAGATCCTCTAGTTTGGAAGTGACTAGGATTTCTACTTTATCCATATCTATTTTGTTTTCTAATGACTCATCAAATTTCATTTCTTTTATATTATTTATTTTAGCCCTTAAATCATCTATTTTGAGAGCCCCTAATGAACCAAAATTAAAATTACTATAATTCATAGTGGTGATTCCTGCAAATAAGTTTTTCATTGAATCTTCTATAAGATTATTATAATTCTTGGAAAAATCAAATGACATTCGTCCTAGGTCTAATTGCCAACTTTGCATTCCAAGAGATAGCTGTTCAATCTGACTCTTTTGCATCTTTTGAAATCCTCGTGTTATGCTACTAAATCTATCCCCGTAATTATTGCGAACAATCTTAGATATTTGAAGAGATAAGTCATTAAAATTATTTTGATAAGTATTTTGTAAAACTTGTGGCATTCTATTGCTAAACAGCTTGTCAGAGCGTATCCCCATGTTTTGAATTACCAAAGCATTTTTCATCATCTTATCCATTCCTCTTATAGTAAGTTTAGAATGTAAGTCTATGGATTCGTTTATATTCATAGTATCCCACCCTCTTTTAATTTTTGTTAAACCGTTACCACGATTGACTATTTCAAAATAACTATCCCCTTACGTGATGGCGCTAGACCTGAAGCCTTACCCAAAAGAATAATTTCCCTCTATACAAATTTTGCTTGAATCAAACTCTCCTTATTGAATTTTAATTCAATGTAAGGTATTTGTCTCCCTGATTTGATTCTGTACTTGACAGGCATACTCTCTGAGTCTTCCTCAACCAAAAACATTACTCTATACTCCTCTTCTTTATGGAATTTATAATCCTTAAAGAAAAAAGAATAATGTAATATCTTTAAATTGATAATTAGCTTAACTGTTTCTGCAACTTCTTTCCAATCAATTGTTTCATAAGCACATAAATTATTACCAATTTCCGCATAGAACTCATTAATATCTTCTAATAATATAGTCATCTGTTCACTGTATTCATATTTAACTCTTGCTGAAAAAACAGGAAATGTATAATCTTCATTTTTAAACATATCATTCAAATTATTTGTAAATTCAAGTATAGCACCCTTTTCTCTACAATAATTATCCGATAAATACTGGTTAGCCTTATTTTCTGTTAATGATAATAAAAAAAGGTTTCCTCCTGTAATAGGAGCTCCTTGTTTATATGTTTCCTTTAATGCCTGCAATGTGTTAATAATAAACTCATAGACATAAAAGCCTCTTCCTACTCCCATACCATAATGTTCCTTATGTTTAAATAGATATATTAAAACACCTTTTAGCACCTTTGAAATATATTTCACCTCAGCCGTGTCATCTAAAAAACTACTATGAGTTATCCAGAGACTATTGCTTTCTAATATTCCTTTTGCGCCAAATTCACTTGTATAATGATATACTTTTTTTTCTTTCACTGGTTTCTAATTTTATTTCTATTGGATTATTTTCATGAATACTATAATACTTCAAATGTTTTATATCCCTAAGATTCTTATCCACATTATCCCTCCTGCCAACCACTGTATTGTTTTCTTGAAGATGCAACCACTACTATCACGATGACTTTTATACTTGTCCTAGTATAACCCTAGCCTTACTTTCTCTCCCTTGCCAGCTTGCCACCTTCATCCTTGAGGGAAGTCTATCCTAAGCAAACTACTAACTCACCAAATATTCTGACATGGTTCATTAATAGAAAAGCGAGCTGCTTAACACTCGCTATCTGTCTTTTAATGAGCCTTTTACCTCACCACTCTACTGTATGGAAGTGAATTGTCTCCCTAGGCAATTTGGCTTTAGCCCAAAGAGCTTTGCTTCCAAATAATGATACAAGCTTTATACTCTTTTATGACTATTCTTGTAGATTAGTATAGTATGAAGTATCACACCATTTTAATGTTTCCAAATGCCTCTTTAACCTATATGCCATTGGTTTGTATGTCACATATGTCAATCCTCCAGAAGCTACCCCACCAATCACAGGTATTACCTTGGATACTCCCTTTGCAAATATATCTTTCGTCATCTTAACACCTAATACCTGTGCTATCTTTTTCACTATTGGATATATAGTTCCTTTGGTAAGTGCTTTAGCAGCTATAGTCTTACTTGCTCTCTGAGCTGCTGAAGCTGAAATTTTAGTGATTGTAGTTGCCGCTCCCTTCACACCAAACATTACTCCTACGAATAATGTTATCATGTTTGTAGTTTCATCATCAAACTTGCCATCATCACCTATCAACTCTTCCCATCCATACAAATAAACAAGTTTCTGTAAAATCCTAAGCACATGAGCAAAATATTGTGTTATATCAGCTGGTATTGTTCCTGCCATTGCAAGACCTCCAGGTAATCCAGCTACAAAAGATATTGAACTCACCTTATTTGTTTCATAATTGATACAATGCTTTGCTATCTTATTTATTGCAGATATTGATATTCCTGCATATGCTGGGTTATTCTTAATAGCTATTTCTACTTGCTCCCTTGGATAATACTTGATTAATTCTTTATATAAAAATTTCTCTCTGTCTATATGTACTATTGGAAGACTAGATGCGGTCTTTAAAGCTAATTCAAATGTATTGTTATCACCCATTATTACTTCTCCTTGCTTACTAGTTATTTAAGTCGTTTCCTGTAGTATTTCCTGTCTATAAGTATATCAAGTTTGTAAATATTATACAATTGAATCTTTAGCAAAGTGGATGAAATCCCTGTTATTTATCTACTACCTTCTCAGCCCACCTTCATCCTCTCGGAAAGTCCATCCTACCCAAACCACTAACTCACCAAATATCCTGACATAGCTCATTAATAGAAAAGCGAGCTGCTTAACACTCCCTATCTTACTGGCTAGGCCCCAAAGCATCAAACCATCTACACCACAGCCAATATATAGACTTTCGCTTCTTCACTTCATCACTCTACTGTACTAAGGGACTGTCCCCTTAGGCGATTTTGCGCAGCAAAGAGCCTTGCTTAAGCCAAACTCATCATATAACATGATGGCTTCATGAACAAAATAGTTCTTATGTACCATGATAAAGGCATCATCTAGTTCTTCTGGTAAATCAAGCAAAAATGCTTCTACTTGCTTAAGCTTGACCTGGTTTTCATTTTGGCTGTTATAGATTTTCACTACTTTATCTTTATGAACCATGCCATAGAGGTTGCTTAGTGCAATAATATATTGGATTAATTGATTCATTGCTTCACTCCCTTCATAGAATATCGACTTCCCCACTTAGAACATCTTGAATATATTGATAGTGTTTGGTAATTCTCTCTTTAAAGTCAGCTTCATTTAAATCATTGTACAGATAAGCGCCATCTTCCACTAAGTCATCCCATATTAATTCTGCTATAAATCGATCTTCTTTCTTAAGCTTTTGATACCTGTTTTCTACCTCATATGGGAAGTCTAAACCAAATTCTATTATATCTATCTCCCCATCTAAATAGGATTTTGTCATGTGCAGTAAAAATTTAATATTCTTGATTGTAGCCACCTACTTTTTTATGATTTTGTACTGGCTTACTAAGTTATTTGCCATCTCAATCATAACAAAAAACAAGCCGTCTTACAATTAAAATCCATGCCGGAGCAACTTTATTTCCTATAAAACTTCCAACCAATATCCATTCCTCCCCCCCAACCCAAACCAGTAACTCACCAAATATTCTGACACATTTCATTATAAGAAAAGCGAGCTCTTAACACTCGCTATCTGTTTTATAAAAAGCTTTTACTTTATCACTTCATCACTTTAGAGCATTGAGGGACTGTCCCCCTAGGCGATTTGGCTTTAGCCCAAAGAGCCTTGCTCACAAGGAGCAGTCAGAAAATAAAGAATTTCAGAAGATGGATTTTGAAGACCGCCTATCATTACTTATCGATTTGGAATACTCACGGCGTAAAAGCAATAAACTTCAAAGATTAATTAAATCAGCAAC
>DUUM01000263.1 GCA_012841565.1 Candidatus Epulonipiscium sp.
GTAAAAATGATGAGCCAAGAGGCAAAGGTTGATATCGAGGAATTAAGAGTCGATGGTGGACCAACTAGAAATAATTATCTCATGCAATTTCAAAGTGATATGCTTGATATTTCTGTTCAGGTGCCAAGTGTAGAAGAATTATCTGGTATTGGCGTTGCCTATCTTACAGGAATTACTTTAGGACTTTATGAAAAAGACCAGCTAGCAAAACAAATTAGCAGGACTCAGTTCAAACCTCTTATGAGTGGAGATATAAGAGATGAAAAGTATAAAGGGTGGAAAAAAGCTGTTAATAGTGTAATTTCCGCATCATAAGTCTTTATGAGATGAAGCGAGGATATCCTTGCATAATCTATAGAAAAACAAACAAAAATATGAAGGGGGATTTAAGAATGAAAAATTTTAAAAAAGTGTTAACAGTTTTGGTGGTAGTGGCATTAATGGGGACAATGCTTATGGGTTGTGGAAAAGGAAGTAAAAAAACAGCAGCAGATGGGACAGCAATACTTACGGGTGGTGGATCAAAATTAATTTATATTATTACGCCATCTCACTCCAATCCTTTCTTTAAAACAGAAGCAGAAGCCGCTAGTGAAAAAGCAAAAGAATTGGGATACGAAGTAAAATCAGTATCTCATGATGATGACCCAACAAAACAAGCAGAATTATTTGATACAGCAATCTCTGAAAAAGCAGCAGCTATTATTTGTGATAATGCTGGCTCTGATGCAACTGTAGCAGCTGTACAAAAAGCAAGAGACAATAACATTCCTACATTTTTAATTGATAGGGAAATTAATGAAGCTGGTATTGCAATTTCTCAAATAGTTGCAAATAACTACCAAGGAGCTAAGGCAACAGCAGAAGTTTTTGTTGAAGCTATGGGTGAAAAAGGTAAGTATGCAGAATTACTAGGAAAAGAATCTGATACAAATGCTGGTGTAAGATCCAGTGCATTCCATGAAGTAATTGACCAATATTCAGATATGGAATTAGTTGCAACTCAAACAGCTAACTGGGAACAAACAGAAGCTTATACAAAAATGGAAACAATTTTACAATCCCATCCAGATATTACAGGAGTAGTTTGTGGAAATGATACAATGGCTATGGGTGCAGCAGCAGCAATCCAAGCAGCAGGATTAAAAGGTGTATCTATTATTGGTGTTGATGGTAGTGATGATGTTCGTGATGAAATTAAAGCAGGGAATATTACAGCTACTGCTCTTCAACAAGCTGCATTAATTGCAGAAATGGCAGTTCAACAAGCAGACGATTACCTAAAGAATGGTACAACAGGCTTAGATGAAAAGCAACTAGTAGATTGTGTTGTTATTACAAAAGATAATGCAGATAAGCTATCAGCATTTAGATTTGACCAATAATTAGGTATAAGTTATAGGTGAAAAAATAAATTTTAACAACCATTAAGGTACGATTTGTTTTATAATCGTACCTTATCTAAAAATTACTTACATAAATAGGTTGAAAAAGCAATGAAATTATAGGGGGGAGAATGGAGGACATATGAAGAAAAAATTTTTGCTCTTAGGTATTGTAATCATGTTGATGACAACAGGATGTATGAAAATTGTAAAGATTGGTGAAGAAGATAAGTTGACAGGGGAAGTTGTATTTAGTGCAGGGGATAATGTACAAGATATATGGGAATCAGCAGCATTGCCTGAACTATATGGAAAGGCAATTGATATGCCAACATTCTTATTAGAAGCAAAAGGGGATTTTAAATCACTTGCAGATCAATATGGAAGATATTCCATGGGAACATCAGGTGAGTTAAGTTATACCGTAAAAGGAATAGGAATGGTAAAAGAAGTTAACACAGAGAAAAAAGCAGGCTATATAGATGTAGAATTAGATGGTTACACCGGAACTGAAGTCATTAGATTACAAATTGGGCCAGTATTTAAAGGTTCAGCAGTTAGAGATTCTGTTGATTTAATTAAATTTGAGGATTATAAAAATCAAGTAGATTATGCGGCAGTATCTCAAAGTATTCATGATATTATAAAAGAAACAACACTAGATCAGATAGATTATTCTTCACTTTCAGGAAAGCAAATAGAATTTACTGGATGTTTTACAGTAGATAAAGAGGATTTGGCTTTAATTACACCTGTTAGCTTAACTGTAAAATAAAGGGAGGGTATTGTGATGAATAATAAGGAAGAAGCAACGACAAAAGTTTGTCTACATGCAGCAAATATGGATAAAATCTATCCTGGAACAAAGGCATTAGACAATGTTTGTTTCGATGTTTTAAAAGGAAAAGTAAATGTATTAATAGGGGAAAATGGTGCTGGAAAATCCACGTTAATGAAGATTTTGGCAGGTATTGAGCAACCATCTAATGGGAAAATGTTTATGAATGATCAGGAAGTTTCTTTTAAAGATACCATTGAAGCAGGGAAACATGGTATTGGTATTATACATCAGGAATTAAGCCTATTTCCCAATCTTAATATCTATCAAAATATTTTTATGGCGAAAGAAAAAACCAAGGGGAAATTTACCCTTGATAATAAAAAACATATAGAATTAGCAAATAAAGTTTTAGCAAGATTAGAATATCCATTAGATGTAAATACCCTAATTGGTGACTTAAAAGTAGGACAACAACAAATGATTGAAATTGCGCGAAATTTAATTCAAGATGATTTGAAAATTCTTATTATGGACGAACCAACTTCTTCGCTTAGTCAACAAGAGGTAGATGTTTTATTTAGTCTAATGCGAGAATTAACAGCAGAAGGAATTTCAATTATATATATTTCTCATCGTTTGGAAGAAGTGATGCAAATTGGAGATCATGTAACCATATTAAGAGATGGGAAATTTGTGATTGATGCCAATGTAAAAGATATTGATATACCATGGATTGTCAAGCATATGGTAGGGAAAGAAAAGTCTTATCCAAAGAAAACAAGAAACATTGATTGGAATAAACAAGAAACAGTTTTAGAAGTTAAAGATTTAACCCTTCCTAAAAGTGGTGGGGGATATTTACTAAATAATGTTAACTTTGAACTTAAAAAAGGTGAGATTTTTGGTATTTATGGATTAATGGGTGCAGGACGTACAGAAGTGTTTGAATGTATTATGGGAATGAGAGTGGAACATACAGGAACCATTCTTTTGGAAGGTGATGTTTTAAAGATTAACAATGTATCGGAACAAATTGAAAAAGGTTTTGCCCTTGTCCCAGAAGATAGACAACGTGAAGGTATTGTACAAACCTTAAATATAGGAAAAAACATTTCATTATCGAGCTTGAAAAAATATGTAAAAGGTATCTTTGTAAATGAAAAAGAAGAAAATAACAATATTGATGAGCAAATTAAAGATATTAGGATTAAAGTAGCAGACAAGGAGTTACCGATTTTATCCCTTTCGGGTGGTAACCAGCAAAAAGTAGTGATTGGAAAAGGCATATTAACAAATCCTAAGATATTACTGCTAGACGAACCAAGTAGAGGAATTGATATAGGTGCGAAAACAGAAGTGTTTGATATTATTAATCAATATGCAGAAAGAGGCCTTTCCATTATTGTCATTTCATCAGAGTTAAAAGAAATTATAGCAATTGCTGACCGAGTGATGGTTTTGTCGAATGGCTTAAAAACGGACGAACTAGTAGGAGAGCAAATAAAGGAAGATAGTTTAGTTTTAGCTTCATATAAAGGGTACCAAAGGTATCAAAGTAAAAAGGAAGGGGAATAAGGCTATGAATCAAACACAAGCAAAAAACAAAATAAGTAAAAGTGATTTAATGATGCTCCTTTTAAAAGGAAGGACCTTAATTGTATTAGCTATTTTAGTTATATTTTTTAGTATAGCAAGCCATACATTTTCAACTACAAGTAGTTTATTATTGATCGCCAAGCATGTGGCTTTATATGGGATACTAGGAATTGGGATGACATATGTTATTATTACCGGAGGGATAGATCTTTCGGTAGGTGCTATTGTAGGTCTTGCGGGGATGATAGCAGGTGGACTAATTAATGAAGGACTTGTTTTAAAAATGGTTGGTTATACAATTTATTTTAATGTTCCTGCTATTGTAATCATCACTATTATATTTGGTGCATTAGTTGGACTGGTAAATGGTTTAGTCATTACAAAATTCAATGTAGCCCCTTTTATTGCAACTTTGGGAATGATGTACATTGCACGTGGATTTGCAATGTTACGATCAAGTGGTGCAACCTTTTCTAATATTACTGGTAAAGAAGCACTAGGCAATACAGGCTTTGAGTTTTTTGGTAGAAACATAGCAAACATACCAGTAGGGGCAATTATTCTTTTAGTAATAGCCATTATTGCAGCTATTATACTTAAAAAGACTCCTTTTGGATGGCATATATTATCGATTGGTGGAAATGAAAAAGCAGCAAGATTATCCGGTGTTAAAGTAAATAAAGTTAAGATCTTAGTTTATATGTTTTCAGGAATTTGTGCAGCAATAGTTGGTATTATTACAGCCTCACAACTGGTAGCATCTCACCCCGCTTCAGGTCAATCATGGGAAATGAATGCAATAGCAGCTACAGTTCTTGGTGGAACATCAATGGCTGGTGGTGTTGGCACAATTGGTGGAACGATTATCGGTGCATTTGTAATAGGTGTCATAAACGATGGACTTGTTATGTGTGGTGTATCAGAATTTTGGCAAATGGTTATTAAAGGACTAGTCATTATATTTGCAGTAATTATTGATCAATTCCAACGTGGTTTACAAGCAAAGATGGCTCTGCAATTGCAAAATGAAAGTTAATACATAGCCAAAAGTTTATTTTAAGCATGAAGGGGGATATATGTGAAAATATTAAACATTGGATCTTTGAACTATGATCATGTTTACTCAGTACATCATATTGTAAAACCAGGGGAAACGATTGCTTCTACTAATTTGGCTCTATTTCCAGGGGGAAAAGGGCTAAATCAGTCTATTGCCCTAGCAAGGGCCGGTGCAAAGGTATACCATGCAGGTATGGTAGGCTCCGATGGAGAGGATTTATTGGAACTTTGCAAACAAAATAATATTGATGTCAGCTATATCAAAACTATAGAAGGGCAAAGTGGGCATACCATTATTCAAGTGGATGAAAGTGGGCAAAATTGTATTTTGCTTTATGGTGGTAGCAATAGAAGGTTGACCAAGGACTACATTAATGAAGTTTTAAATGAATTTGAGGCAGGAGACTGGCTTTTGCTTCAAAATGAGGTTAGTTTTTTAGACTATATTATTGACCAGGCACATGAAAAGGGATTAAAAATAGCACTCAATCCCTCACCTTTTGATCAGGCAGTTACAAAATGTGATTTATCTAAGGTTTCTTTATTTTTAATAAATGAAATTGAAGGAAATCAAATTACAGGAAAATTGAAGGCAAAAGATATTCTTGATTCCATGATGAAAGACTATAAAGATTGTCAGATTGTCCTTACTTTAGGTGCAAAAGGAGCAATTTATAGGGATCAAGATAAGGAATATAGCCATGGTATTTATGATGTAAACGTGGTTGATACTACGGCAGCAGGGGATACTTTTACCGGCTACTTTATTCAATCACTCCTTGAAAATGCAACAGCTAAAGAAGGGTTAGAATTAGCATCAAAAGCATCGGCTATAGCTGTATCAAGGGCTGGGGCTGCAGCTTCTATTCCCTATATGAAGGAAGTATTGGATGCAAATCTTATCCCGAAAATTTAAAGTTAGAAATCTTCTTATCCTAGGATAAGAAGATTTTTTAAATACTAAATTTGAAATATA
>DUUM01000264.1 GCA_012841565.1 Candidatus Epulonipiscium sp.
AGTAAGTTATGGAGATGGTACAGTTTATTATACATCTTACTATAATGATATTTTATTAAGTATAGTTGATGAAGAGAAGGTGCTGGCAAAATAATTAGTTTGCATGGTAAAATTTTGATATGCTCCCCTTATAGTAGACAGATTAAACATACAATCTAAATACTATAAGGGGAGCATATTTATGTCTAAAAAGTCTAAGTACACAAAGGAACAAAAATATGAAATTTTAAAAGAATTAAAATTAAACAAGCTATCAGTAGCAGACCTATGTGTGAAATTTAAGATCTCACATACTACCGTTAGGAGATGGAAATATTTATATAACAAATATGGAATAGAAGCACTAGAAGAAAATAAAACATGTAAAATATATCCCAGCAAGTTAAAAGAAGCGGCAGTTTTAGAATATCTAAATGGGGGCAACTCCCTAATAGATATTTGTAGAAAATATAGAATATCATCCGGATCAGTTTTAGAAAGGTGGATTAAAAGGTATAATAGTCATAACAAATTGAAAACTTCTGAAGGTGGGGGAGATACGGTTATGATTAAAGGAAGAAAATCAACATTAAGTGAACGAATCGAAGTTGTTAAATATTGTATCAATCATAATAAAGACTACAATGCGACCAGTAAAATTTACAACTTTTCATATCATCAAGTATACCGGTGGGCTAAAAAATATGAAGAACTAGGAGAAGATGGTCTTGTAGATCTTAGGGGGAAAAAGAAATTAGAGCTTAGTCAAGAAGATAAAATAAAAGTTAAGATGAAAGAACTTAAGAAAAGTAACGAAAGGCTCAAAATGGAAAATGACTTCTTAAAAAAGCTGCAAGAACTAGAGAGGGGGGATATTTAACACAAGTCCGAAGAGAAAACTCCTATCAGACAATTAAAGAGCTTCATGAAGAAAAAGGTTATCCAATAACAACATTGTGTGAAATTGCAGATGTAGTTAGGTCTGCATACTATAAATGGACTAATAAAGTAAAAACAAAGAATGAAAAAACCAATGATAAACTAATAAATGAAATTATTGAACTTTATGAATTAAGGGATGGAACATTAGGATATCGTAGAATGACCATGTTTCTTAATCGCAAACTAAATACGAATTATAATCATAAAAGAATCTACAGGCTTATGAGAATCCTAGGACTTAAGTCTGTTATTAGAGTTAAGAAAAAAGGATATGTTAGGATGTCAGCCGAAGAAATTGCTAAAAATAAATTAAATAGGGAATTTACTGCCTCTAAAGTTAATGAAAAATGGCTCACAGATGTCACAGAGTTTAAATATGAACATGGTAAGAAGGCCTATTTAAGTGCTATATTAGATCTTTATGATAATAGTATCATAGCTTATGAAATTGGACACCGTAACAATAATGATTTAGTATTTAAGACATTTGATCAAGCAATTAAGGAAAATCCCCATGCTAATCCAATGGTTCACAGTGACCAAGGATACCAGTATACATCTTATGGCTTTAGGAGAAAATTGGAGCTACAGGGAATGCAGCAGAGTATGTCCAGGGCTGGCAAATGCATTGATAATGGTCCTATAGAAAATTTTTGGGGAATCGTTAAGACTGAGAGATATTATTTAAGGGAAAAGTATTTAAATTTTGAGGATTTAAAAGAGGATATTAAGGATTTCATAGATTATTATAATAAAGAAAGATACCAAAAAAGATTAAACAGCATGAGCCCACTTGAATATCGGGCCCATGCTGCTTAGAATATTTTACTTATTTCAACTGTCTACTTGACAGGGTGCACTTCATATATATGAGCCTTGTTTTTGTTTGTATGGCAAGGTGGTAGGAGTACAAAGACGACTTCGCTGGGTATTTATATCTCTTTTTTTG
>DUUM01000265.1 GCA_012841565.1 Candidatus Epulonipiscium sp.
AAAATTACAGGGATGTGTACAGGAGGAGTTGGAACTAATGGGACTGTAATACTTCAACTACCACCAAGTGTTCCCAAACCAAATAAAACAAAATACTTTTGGACTTACAACTATAATGATGGTATCAAAGCTAGAGTTCAAGTCACTGCAAGTGGAGAGGTTATGGTGAATACAGCTTTTGCAACAAGTATAAATTGGGTAATGAATATAGGATGGTGATTTTATGGAGAAACAATGCCTAGAAACTGAACATGGAATATTTGAAAATAATGAAATTACTGGACAAACAGCAGAAGAAGTTTATCAAGAATGGCTTGAAGATAAACCAGTTATGCAGGTACCAACAACAGAAGATAGGTTGCAAATGGCAGAAGAAACTTTATTATTTCTAATGGATATGAATTTAATGGGAGGTATGTAGAATGTACGGATTTATATTAAATATGTGGATTATGAAAAGAATTGATGAAGCAAAGGTAAGAAGTTATGTTCCAGTTTATATTAAACAAGAAGAATGTGAAATGATTTTAGTAACTCCACAAATACCGTAATGTCGCAATCGCACCAAATTGCGACATAAGAACATGAAGCACGTACTTAATTGTATGTGCTTTTTTATTTAACTTTTTAAAATTGCACTAAGGTAAAAAAATAAGGATGAGGTGTATATATGAAATGGGATAAATATTTAGGTATAGGAGCAGGTGTTGTCGGGATCTGCATAAATTATTTGTGGGGAGGACTAGACACTATGCTATCAGCCTTATTAAGCCTCATGATACTTGATTTTATAGCAGGTGTTTTATGTGGAGCGAAGAGTGGATGTCTGAACAGTAAAACGGCTTACAGGGGAATAACACGAAAAAAGATGATGATATTGGTAATGGTCGCAGTTGGGGTAATTGTAGATAGGCTAGTTAACACTGATGGAACTGTACGAAGTTTAGTTATATTTTATTATATCAGTATGGAAGGCATTTCAATTACTGAAAATGCAGGTAAGTTAGGTTTTCCAATACCTAAAAAATTAAAAGATATATTGACGCAACTACATGATGACAAGGAGTGATTTAATGAAAGTTGAAAATGGTATGACAATTGGCAACGAATCTAATCTTGATTATGTAGGAGATACGCCCTATAAGTCGAGATTTGGATATATACCAAGTGATTTTGATAGCCGAGATTATAAGTATTCGGTGTTCGCTAGTAAAGAAGTATTACCCAAGGCGTTTGAAACTGGAATAACTAGCATAAAAGACCAAGGCAACACAGGTTTATGCGTAGGGTTTTCTAGTGCATCAGTACAGGAATCTAACGCCAAAATGCGATATGGCAAGAGTATTGATATATCACCAAGTTTTATATATGCAGAATCCAAAGTGTTAGATGGAGATAATGAAGTAGGCACATCTATGAGAAACGCATTAAAGGTGCTTAAAGATAAAGGATCATGCGAATATAGCTTGATGCCTTTTATAGACAATGAAGAAACTAAATCAAACATATTCCCAGCTAGGACTAAGGCAATATATGATAATGCTGCTAAGTATAAAATAGATGCTTACGCCCAAACTTTTACTGTAGATGAAGTTAAAAGCGCACTCTACCATGAAGGGGAAGTTAAAGCAGGGTTCCAGGTGTTCGAAACATTTATGAGGGCTAAAGATGGCTTTATCGGAATCATTGATGGAATGTATTATGGGGCGCATGACGTATCTTTCTTCGGTTGGGATGATGATTTAGAAAGAGTAATCAATGGGGTTAACTATAAAGGTTTCCTAAAGTTTAAAAATTCATGGGATAAAAAATGGGGAGATAATGGCATAGGGTATTTAGCTTATGGATTATTCGACCATGTAACTAAAGACGGTTGGTGGAAACTACTTCTTGAAGCATGGACTACTATTATAGATAAAGGCAAGATGATCGCACCTAACTATCATAGGGATAGATGGAAAGACAATAAACCGAGCACTAACGCAGACATAATGATGATACTGGGAAGTAAACAAGCATTCGTTAAGGGTAAAGAAGTTACACTTGCGAGAGTGCCCGAACAAATAAATGGGGTTACATTGGTACCTATTCGCTTTGTAGCTGAATCTATGGGGCTATATGTGGAGTACAAGCCTAAAGAACGTAGTATCATAGCCAAAGGTATGGGTGTAGTAGTTACGATGAAGATAGGTGAGTTAAGCGCCACCATAAATAATCAAAATGTTGTTATGTTAGCAGCGCCACAAGAAAGAAGTGGTGTAACGTTAGTGCCGTTAAGATTTATTGCGGAAGCCTTTGGCGCTAAGGTTGATTATAACCATGATACAAAACAGATAAACATTAGTTTTAAGGAGTGATAGCATGGCTAAAATATGTTTTGATTACGGGCACGGTGGTAAGGATCCAGGGGCAGTTGGGAACGGATTAAAAGAGAAAGTTATTGTACTAAGTGCAGGAGCTAAGGCTACTAAAATACTTCAACAGCATAACGTAGAAGTTATTCATACAAGAGTTGTCGATACGTTTATCGAGCTATCAGAACGTGCCCGGATAGCCAACAAAGCCAAGGTCGATATACTTGTATCACTACATTGTAACGCCTTTACAAACCCAGATGCGCAAGGTGTAGAAGTGTTTCACTACCCTAACAGTTCTAAGGGGAAAGAGTTATCCCAATCTATCCTGGATAGCATTGTGAAAGATAAGTTGTACACTAAAAACCGAGGTATTAAAACGAATGACTTTGCAGTGCTAAGATTAACTGAGATGCCAAGTTGCTTAGTGGAACTAGGATTTATCAGCAATCAAGAAGATGCTGCTATACTAAAAAATAAACAAGATGAACTTGCAGTAGCGGTTGCAAAGGGGATTTTAGCGCATTTAGGGATAGTATATAATGAAGCAACTAAAAAACCTAGCACGTTAGATGATCAGTATAAAAAAGCAGTAACGGAACTTATGAACCATAATATCATAAGAAGCCCCGCTGCATGGTTAAACGTAAATAAAATTACAGTTAATAACCTAAAGTCTTTAATAATCAAATTTGCTAAAAAGATAGATGGCAACGTAAAAGATTATGATAGCGCGGTAGATGTGCTGGTGTCGGTTAGAATCATATCTAACACTCAGGCTTGGAATGAGAAAAATATCAATGTTAAAAACGCAGTACCTTTGATAATTAAAATGAGTGCATATATGGCCCGGGGGATTTAGTCCCTTGGGTTCTTTTTTATTGCCCTTTTATACATAATGCACTAATTTTATGGGGATAGTTTGTGTAGTATTAACTTAAAATACTTACGTTATAGCCTTGAATACATATGTGTCATGTGCTATAATAAAGGTACAAAGAAACACAAACCACATATAAATAAAGGAGCTGGGGATCATGAAAAAAACAATTATGAAGCAGGCACACAAACTAGCAAAAACATTTACAGGTAACTACCAAG
>DUUM01000266.1 GCA_012841565.1 Candidatus Epulonipiscium sp.
ATAGCACCTTCAACAAGCTTAAAACCTATGCTAGTTTGGACCATTGTTTTGTCAATCATGCAAATGCCATTGAATCAATATTACACCTAATGGTTACGGCAAATAATATAATGCAGTTATTTGTGCATAGAAGATTAACAGGTAAAACAGTTAAAAAAATGCCGGAGAAAGAATTAATAAGGCTAATAGAAAAAGAAATGTACATTTATAAAGATAAATTAGTGATTGATACCTGCTAAGAGGATACATAATTTAATAACGGGTATTTTGTGGGGAAAGGGGTAGCTATATCCTTTTTTAGATTACAGGTTGAAAATAGACCGAAATAGAGGTATTCTCTAGATTAGAATATTCACATAACTACAAAATAGTTGCAGAGCCGAAAGTGCTTCTTATACAGGAATAAAAAAGGCCTTGTTATTAAAATATATTTACAGTATTAAAATAATCTAAGGGTATTAAGTTATCCTAGAAGTGTCCGATATATATAATGTGAGAATATTTAAAGTATTTGATGTGAAAAATAAGCAACGGTGGAAAAGTTATGAGTTAATCTAATCTCTTGCTGTTGAATTAACTATATGCATAAATTAATTACATGTGAAGAACTACAATATAGTTAAATGAAAATAGGTGCTTGTGTTAAAAAAATAAGCATAAATTATACATAGGCTGATTGTTTATAAAATTGAAGGGGGGATTTTGTTATGAAGAAAAGGAGAGTTCTAAGTAGTTTTGTATCTTTAGCATTGATATTTACATTAACATTGGCATCATCACTAACTGTATTTGCAGCATCTGGTAATAAGAAAGTAACTACATCTGGCAAGATGAGTGCACTGCTTAATGTAGGACAGACAGCAGACTCAAGTACAGTTTCATTTAATGTTTCAGGTTTACCAACAAATGCAGTTATTACTAAATTGGAAGTTAATACCGAAACCCTAAGTTACACAGGTGCAGTCATTACAAATTATTTAAAAATTACCAGTAGTAATGGTAGGGCTGAAGAAATACCATGGCAAGGAGCAGCTAATAAAACTTTGACGACAAGTAAATTTCTTGCATCAAAAGCCAATGGTACCTATACAATTTCTTTTAATAGTACTTGTGTAGGAGGTGCGATTGTGAATGGTAAACCATTGAATGTAGGGACTAAAATTTATAGTAAGCCTTATATTGTCGTGCATTGGGATGATTCCTTTTAAAAGATAAAATCTATAACTTAAGCATCTATTTTGATGATAGTACTATATAAGATGATTACATAATCAGCCTATGTGATAATTTTATAACTAAAGTGAGATGATTATATGTATGTGAGCCTAATAATTATAATTCCCTTAACACAATGAAGAGATTATATTGGTTATCTAACAGGGGAGTCAAGTTTATTGACAGGGCAAGGGAAGTTGAATATTTATAGAAAATAAAATTTGGGCTAGTTGTATAATCAACTTAGCCACCTAAATTAAATAAAAAAGCACCATTATAAAATTTCGTGTATCATTGAAGTTACTAGACAAACAATGAGGGGAGATTTTATAATGGCACACATCAATAATACCATACAAAACCAGAAAAACAAACACCTATCACCCTATGAACAAAACAGGGAAAATTGTGGCGCTAAAAGCAAACTTTTAGTAGCCATGGAATTTATTGATTTTGCTTGTGAAAAGATACTAGATCAAGGTTGGTCACCAGATGCAGTCGTTGGGTTTGCAAAACGACAAACAGACTGGAAAAACAAGCCCATGGTGTCGACTAAAACCTTATATAATTATATTGACCAGGGAAAATTAAGCGTTCGTAACATCGATTTAGCTATGAAGACAAAATTAAATACCAAGACGAAGCGTGTCCGGAAACATCGCCGGATTTTGGGTAAAAGCATAGCTATACGTCCTCTTCAAATTGAAGACAGGGTGGAATTCGGCCACTGGGAGATTGACACTGTAGAGGGTAAGAAATCAGATGATAACGCATTATTAACTCTCGTTGAACGCAAAACCAGAAACTATTGTGCCATCAAAATTGATGATCAGGAACATGACTCCGTTGACTATGCAATAAATAAATTGCAGCACACCTTCGGGGAGCTGTTTCCACAAGTTTTCAAGACGATTACCTCAGATAACGGCAGTGAGTTTTCCAATTTAGCATCGTGCTTGAAAGGTGTCACAGATGTCTATTTTGCTAGGCCATATCATCTTATGAAAGAGGTTCAAATGAGCGCCATAATGGGCTTATAAGACGCTATATCCCTAAAGGAAAAGCAATTTCTGATTACTCTAGGGATGCAATAAAACGTGTTTATCAAACACTCAATAACTTACCAAGAAAGATTCTAAACTATCAGCAACCAGCTGTTGTCTTTGAACAAGAATTAGCTAACTTATCCTAGCGGGATCAATATAAATATAAGATACAATCAGGTCTTTTTAAGATAACTAGAAAACACAAACTTTAATAAATACACCAGGTTTTAATCAAGTGGCTAACTTAATGTTGCAATTTAGGAAAATAAAATTTGTATAAAACAACTAAATAGATAGGAGGCCTATGTGAGGATAAATTCTATGGTAAGTAGTGCATATAGCAATCAAAGTTCCATAATTACCAATAGCAGGCAAAGTAGTAAACATATTAATTCAAATCAATCTATTAGCACAGCAAAAATGGACTCTTTAGAAATTTCATCAGAAGCACATAAATTACAGGAAAGTCCTACAAAGATGAGTGCAACTTCTGGTAAGGATAGCCTAGAAATAACTAAGGGTAATAGTGAAAATTCATATGTTGTACATTTTAAAGACAGTGCAATGGTAAGTAGGGCTGTATCAAGAGGTTATATTACAATAAATGGCAAGGATATACAGTTATCAGATGATGTGAAAAACCAACTGATTTCAATAGACAAACAAGCACAAGTTAAGCGGGAGGCTGCATATAAGGAATATATCATGCAACATGATATGGCAGTAGCAAAGCAGCAGGCAGAAGCATTGAAGGTCGCATTTGATGAATATCTGTCTATGTTATTAGGGTTGAAGTATGATGAGAGTAGTCTCAGTAATGATGATAGCTATTATAAAGAGGGGCCTAGTTGGTCACAATTTGAGTGGAAATATTATGAAACTACCATGGATATTTCAATGGAGGATGTAACAACAATACAAAATATCCAAGTAAATGAGATTATTCTTAATGAAGCAAGTTGAAAATACGTTAAAGGTATTTAGATAATTAATGGAACAATAAAAAAATAGATAAGATTAGGGAGGAATTTAAATGAGTAATTTTAGAAAAGTATCGAATACGTATTAGCGTTTGTATTGGTTTTAATAGGTAATTGCGAAACTATCCCTTTGAAATGAAAAAATGAATGATGAATCTTTCAGATTAATGTTTCCTAGCTAAGATAAGAATAGGCCTAAAAATGCGCACAAAAAACAAAGGTACTGAATTCTCATGAAAAAATAATACCTATGCAGTGAGTGGTTTTAAACTTCTGATATACTGGTGCTTATCGATTTTATCAGCCAAAACAACTGTTATTAATTGTGTAATACCCGCCAACAGTAAATCTGCATGAAGTGTTTTTGCATTTTGAGTCTTACGGCCAGCAATACAAAAACTGTCTTTAAAATGGTTGATGGATTGTTCAACAACAGAACGTATTTTATAAGTTTCCTGCCAAATGTCAGTACCACGAAGTGTTCCAGGGTAAGCACGAAGGTCTTTTTCAGGATAGATATAGAACATTCTCCCACAAGAAGATGTTGTGCAGGGATTTTCGCAATAGCATTGACGTTTATATTTGTTATTCTCACCTTTAACCCACTTTACCTTGGGACAGGAAAACTTAAAACGCACTAATCCATTTTTTCTTTTGGCACGAGAATTAAGTGGAATATAGGCTGCGGAAAACCCTATATCCTGTAGTAAGGATTTATAAATAAGACCACTATCAAATGCAGCATCTCCGAGAAAAATCTGCGGATTAATCCAGGGATGCTTGGCAAAAAAGTCTTCTAAGACAGGGACTAAGGCCTTAGCATCATGGAGTGACTTATCTTCATCAGGGGAGTCAGATTTTTTATCCACAACGATATCTGGATGTGCCGTAAGAAAGTCTTTATTGTAAAAAGAAATATCCCGAACAATACCCAGGCCATTTGTAATGATGCCAAATTTATAGACATAACAGAAATGGCCATTGATGTATAATTGCTTAATTTCAGGGTTAGCTGCGGCATGAGAAGGCATAGAGCCATAAGCTGCTTTATAAGGATCATAGGAATCATCAAGTCCATAAGTTTTCTTATAAGCTTTAAGTTGCTTAACGATTTTGTTAGCATATTTAGGATTATTTTCAGTGACAAAGGCCTCAATGCCAGAAGTATCAAAGATTGTCATAGAAGCTTTAAAAGGATCAATACGTTGGCATATCGGTTGGGTAACATCAACAAGGTTATCAGACATGGATTGTAAGTCCGGTAGAAAGTCCTGCTTAAAACGGGTAAATTTAGATCCATCAGGCACCTTATCAAATCCACAGAAATCCCTTAGTTCTTTTGAGTATTTAAGG
>DUUM01000267.1 GCA_012841565.1 Candidatus Epulonipiscium sp.
ACTATTGTGTGTATACTAATTATACAAGAGGTAGGGGTGGTAAACAACATGTCATTGAGTGGTACATTAGGTGTCTTTTGATGGTACATAAGATGGCAGGGGTGGTACATTTGAGTGGCCGTAATCAACGCTTTCCATTGTGGCAGATAATATTCGAGAGCATAACATAAAAGATGTTTTTAATGGTAGAATAAGTATAGGGGCTAGAATACTTTATGGGGTTCTAAGTCGGATATAAAGAGACTGATATGAGAGATTGGTGAGAAAGATATGAAAGCAAAAGATAAAAAAGCTAAAGCTAAAAAAGAAAAAGTAGAATGGAAAAGATTAGATAATGCTTCCAAGATATTCCCAGCAACTTCAAACAATAAGGATACAAAAGTATATAGGATATCAGCAGAATTATATAAGGATATAAATCCTGAAAATCTTCAAAGAGCGTTAGACTTAACACTTGAAAGTTTTCCAATGTATAAATCAATCCTTAGGCGAGTTTTTTTTTGGTATTACTTTGAATTAAGCAATATTTATCCCAAAGTAGAAATAGAATCTAAAAATCCATGTTCTGAGATATATATAGAAGGAAAAAGAAATCTTCTATTTAGAGTATCTTATTATAAAATGAGGATAAATGTTGAAATATTTCATGCATTATCTGATGGCGTGGGAGCCATATGGTTTTTAGAAACCTTGGTATTTCATTATATGAAAATCAATTATAAAGAAGAATTAGGCGGTACCATACCTAGTTTTGAATATGGTGCTTCTATAAGTCAAAAGATGGACGATAGCTTTTGGAAGAATTACACATCAAACATTCAAGGTACTAAGATGAAAAAAGAAAAACATAAGGCTGCTTATAGGATAAAAAGCAAGAGAATTGAAGAGAATAAGATGAAGGTAATTGAGGGCGCTATGTCTGTAGGAGAAGTTTTAAATATATCTAAAGAATATAGCACCAGTATGACTGTGTTTTTAACGTCACTTCTGATGTATTCAATTTATGTAGATATGCCAAAAAACAAGAGGAAAAAACCAATTGTTATTTCTGTTCCTATCAATCTGCGTGGATATTACAATTCATCAACTGCCAGGAATTTTTTTACGACTATGAATATAAGTTATGATTTTCAAAATAATAGTTCGGAATTTAAAGATATAGTAGCATATGTGGATAAAGAATTTAAAAAGGGATTAGAAGAGGGAAATATACATCTAAAGCTTGCTAGATTTGTGAAGTTTGAAAAAAATCCTATAACTAGGATTATACCACTCACAATAAAGGATTTTTTTATGAATATGGCCAACAAATTGACTGATAATAATATAAGTTCTTCAATATCTAATATAGGAAGAATCAAAACAGCTAAGGAATTTGAAAGCTATATAAAACAATTTAGCCTATGCATAAGTGCACGAACTCCCAAGATTACATTTTGTTCATATAATGATAGACTGGTCATTACTTTTACATCTCCCTATATAGAGACTGATATACAAAGAGTGTTTTTTCAATTTCTTTCGAACAGAGATATAAAAATAGAAATCACATCAAATATATGAACACATAGGTAAACATGTTGAAAAATTAAATATAAAAAAGAGAACAGATTGATAATGTGTGTGTGTATGTTATAATGTAACAAAACAGAGTAGAGATAAATGCGTAAAGTGTCCTTTGAACGGGGAGTTGTCAAGGGGACGAAAGGCTTGCCTACGGTATTTATTTCGCATCCCGCTGATACAATAATATTAACTTTGTTAAAGGGTAGTGTGTTTGCTTACCCTTTTTTTGTTTGTACTAGAAAGTTAAGGTAGATACCACCGATCTATTAAACTATAGGATTAAACATCAGTCGAGGATGCTGCTCTTGTAATAGTTTTATCTAAAATATAATTGTGAAGGAGATCAGTATGATTGATATTGAAAAAGCAGAAAACGCCATTCGAATGCTTCTCGAAGCGATTGGGGAAAATCCTAACCGAGAAGGCTTATTAGATACACCTAAACGAGTTGCAAAAATGTACAGTGAAACTTTAGCAGGTTATGAGGAAGATGCTTCTGTTCACCTGTCTAAAATTTTTACGTGTGAAGATTCTGAATTAGTTTTAGAAAAAGACATTATATTTCATTCCCTTTGCGAGCATCATATGCTACCTTTTTTTGGGAAAGTACATATTGCCTATATTCCAAATGATCAAGTTGTTGGTCTTAGTAAGCTTGCTCGTGTAGTAGACGTTTATGCTAGAAGATTGCAAATTCAAGAACAGCTTTGCAAACAAATTGCAAGTTCGGTTTTTGAGTGTCTGAATCCAAAAGGGGTTATGGTAATAGTGGAGGCTGAACATACTTGTATGACCATGAGAGGCATTAAAAAATACGGAAGTAAAACGGTTACGATTTCTACTTATGGAACTTTCAGAGACGATATATTAAGACAAAAATATATTTTAGAAATGTTAAAGGTGTAATGATGGAACGAATTAACCTGATTTTACGTAATCCAAAGTACATTTCATCTTTACAAGAAATTGCTGAGTGTGAAAAGGAACGTGTGTTTTGCAAGCATGATACAAATCATTTCTTTAGTGTAGCGAGAATTATGTATATCCATTCATTGGAACAAAATCTAAAATTAGAAAAAGCTATTATTTATGCGACGGCTCTTTTGCACGATATTGGCAGACATATGGAATATACAAATGACATCCCTCATGCAATAGCCAGTGCTTCTTTGGCAAAGGAAATTTTGTTAGCAGTTGGTGGTTTTTCACAAGAAGAGCAGTCCAGAATTGCTGTTGCTATTTCCAAGCATAATGCTTGTCATGCACAAGACCCATTAACCTCTTCACTTCAATGGGCAGATCATGAAAGTCGAGTGTGTATTTATTGTACGGTAAAATCTCAATGCAAATGGTCAGAAGAAGAAAAAAATAGGGAGGTACGGTTGTGATTATTGGAAAAAAGCAGTTCGATGTACAAAACAACTTCTATATTATGGGCATTCTTAATATTACGCCTGACTCTTTCTCTGATGGAGGAAAATTTTATAATATTGATAAAGCTCTATTCCATGCGGAAAAAATGATTCAATCAGGGGCAGACATTATCGACGTTGGTGGAGAATCTACTCGTCCTAATCATATGAAAATTTCTATTGAAGAAGAGATTGAACGTGTTATGCCTGTTATAACAGCTATAAAGTCAAAATTTGATATTCCCATAGCACTTGATAGTTATAAGCACGAGGTTGTTTCAGCGTGTATTACTCAGATAGACCTGATTAATGATATTTGGGGACTGAGATATGACAATGGAGAAATGGCACAACTAGTGGCTAAGAGTGGTTTAGCTTGTTGCCTTATGCACAACCGCAAGAAACGTGATTATACTAATTTCTTTGAGGATTTTATGTCTGATGTGCATAAGTCAATTTCGATTGCCTTAGAAGCTGGCGTGTCAAAAGATAAGATTATACTGGATGGCGGAGTGGGGTTTCAAAAAAGTACAGAGGAAAATCTTATTGTACTTAATCGTACGAAGGAACTTTGTTCACTGGGATATCCCACAATGATTGCAACTTCAAGGAAATCTTTTATTGGTGATATTTTAGATAAAGATGTAGATAACCGTCTTTTAGGAACGCTTGCCACAACAGTTTGGGGAATTATGCAAGGGGCTTACTTTGTTCGTGTTCATGATGTTGATGAAAATCATGACATCATAAAGGTGATCAGATCTATAAAGGAGGAACAAATATGGACAAAATAAAAATATCGGGGATTGTGGTTTATGCACATCATGGCGTATTTCAAAGCGAAAAGGAACTAGGGCAAACCTTCTTCGTAGATTGTGAATTTAAAATGGACACGTCATCTTGCAATGATGAACTTGAAAAAACGGTTAACTATGGCGAAGTAAGCTGTACAATAGTTTCCTTCTGTCAGGAAAGTCGTTTTGATTTATTGGAAACATTGGCAAATAAATTATCAATCCATCTATTGCTAAATTATCCTCTTATGGAAGAAGTTTGTCTTACAATACATAAACCTCATGCACCAATTTCAACACCTTTTACTGATGTAACGCTCACGGTCACTCGCGGATATTACACTTGTTATTTAGGTGTTGGATCTAATTTAGGAGATAGAGAAAGTAATCTGTTACTTGTAGAGGATGAAATAGAAAAAGATAAAAATATAATATTATTAAATAAATCATCCTATATTGAAACAAAGCCGTACGGAATATTGGATCAACCTAATTTTATGAATGGCGTCTTAAAAATTCGCACAGTTTATACTCCTAAGGAGTTGCTCTATTTCTGTAAAAATACTGAGAAGAAAGCTGGACGCACTAAAACCCGCCATTGGGGTGAACGAACTTTAGATGTAGATATTCTTTTTTATGGGGATATAATTTACTGGGAAGATGATTTAAAAATTCCACATCCGGAAATATCTAAACGGGAATTTGTGTTAAAACCCTTAGTGGAAATTGAGCCTTATTTAATACATCCCATTGAGAATATGAATATTCAATCGATTTTCCAACGACTAAAAAAGGAGATATAATCTATGACTTATAATGAAGCCCATGAACAACTTCTTTGTCTGGAGAAATTCGGCATAAATTTAGGTCTTAAACGTATCAAGGCACTGCTTGCAAAACTGAATAACCCTCAAAATGATGTGAAATTTATACATATAGCGGGTACCAATGGAAAAGGTTCTACCTCCACGATGCTTGCGAATGTTCTTTCCCGTAGCGGATATAAAACAGGTTTATTTACGAGTCCAGAGGTTCTTTGTTTTCGCGAGTATTTGCAAATCAATGGTGAAATGATATCTGAAGAAGAGTTTGCTAGGTGTGCTAAAGAAGTGTATCAGTGTGTTGATTTCAAAAATGAAGAGGAATGCCCGACTTTTTTTGAAGTGAAAACAGCTATTGCTTTTGTATTGTTTAAATTTAAAAAATGTGATATCGTGTGCCTGGAAGTCGGACTGGGTGGGGAATACGATTCCACCAATATAATCCCTCCTCCTTTGATGCAAATTATAACTTCAATTAGTTTGGATCATACAGATATACTAGGTTCAAATATAGAATCAATCGCACGTACCAAAGCAGGTATTATTAAAGGAGGCGTTACAGTTTCATATGCCTTGCAACAGGAAAGCGTATTTGAAATTTTGAAGGAACGTTGCCTAGAAGTAGGCAGTACATTACTAATACCGGATCTAAAAGAACTTTCAGCATCAAATTTAAATTGGCAAGCAGATACCTTTTGTTATGGTGGTATATTATATAAGAAATCTTTATATGGCACTTTTCAAATTTACAATGCTCTTACTGTTATTACTGCTGCAGAGGCATTACAAACATTGGGGTACCATATAACCAGTAATGATATTCTGTATGCACTTGAGAATTCATTTATACCTGCACGTATGGAAATCCTTTCGAAGGCACCATTGGTTATTTTAGATGGTTCTCATAACCCCAATGCTATTAAAGCATTAGAAAAGTCCTTATCCCAAATGAAAAATACTAATATCACTATTATAATGGGAGTTTTGAAAGATAAGGATTATAACCTTATGTTAAAAAATATCAGTAGATTTGCTACTCGTTTTATTGCGGTTACACCTAATAATCCAAGGGCATTAAATTCAAAAGATTTAGCGCACATGGCTAAATCTTTTTGCTTAGATGTTTCTTATTTTACAGATAATCGTATTGCAATCAAAAATGTTATATCAAATCTTTGTCATACAGACACACTAGTAGTATGTGGTTCGCTTTATCTTGCATCCGAAGTGCGAACTATTTTAATAGAAGAAATAGACAATATTTAAGCGAGTACAGCTACATGCTAGGGGTTTGGGGTCACTTTTAAGTTTTCCTATAAAACTCAAAGCCTGAGACCCTTTTGATAAATGTCATAAATTCCGATTTTAATTATTAAAAACAGGCAAATGGTTAAGCTATTCTACATAAGACAAGAATAGAGGCGGCCATGAGAAAAAGTTATTTACGCAAGTTATTGGAATATATGAAGAAAGTTTATAAGATAGAAGACATACTGAATAGATTAAGTGATAATAGAGTGTCCTGATATAATTAAGTTGTAACTGAGCTGGTCAAGTTAATTTGTAACACTTTAGTTGAATTAATAATAAATCCTCTGTCAATCTATGAATCTTTATGCTAAATTAAAAGGGGTTTTTAATAAAAGCTAACTTATCCACACCTTTTCATAAAAGGTGTTTTACCATGATTAAATGAATGTGGCCTGATGTGGTTGTACCAGCAATAAATCTCTTGATAAACCCCTTTGTTAAGGCTTTCGTCATCTCTAAAATGATGCTGTGAAATATACTCGTTTATTAATGTTCCATAGAAACTTTCCATTGGGGCATTATCGTAAGGGCACCCTGCTTTACTCATGCTTTGGGTTATCTTTTCCTTAGCACAAAAATCAGTGAACTCTTTAGAAGTAAACTGTGACCCCTGGTCACTATGTAACATAAGACCATCATGTTTGGGGTTCTTTGTCAGGGCTATTTTAACGGTCTCTATTGCAAGGGCTGATGTGATTTCTTTGCCATTTAGAGTTGCTACTATGCTTCTGTCGTATAAATCTAGGATACTACAATTATAGCGTGTAGCTCCACTTATTAGCTTGAGGTAGGTAAAATCAGTACACCACTTCTGATTGGGTTTAGCGGCGATAAATTTTCTATCGAGTAGGGTATCGAACTTTTTATGACTTGTCCCTTTTACATATTTAGGTTTACGCTTAGCAACAACAGATTTTAGCCCTAATTGCTTCATGTAACGGTGGACTGTGTACAAGCAGCAACCTAACCTATTATCTCTATCAAGCTCTTTGATCATGCGGTATCCTGGTTTGCCTTGGTGCTTATGATAAATTTCTTGAATAATCATAAGACTTTTTTCCTTTTCTGCATGATAAGTAGCCTTTCTGTTTTTAAGAAAGTTATAGTATGCATTAGGGGATAAATGAAATTTTCTAAGTAGCCATCTTACACCAAATTCATCGTGGTTATTTTGAATGAATTGATAGACTTTTAGTCTATCTCCTTGGCGAAGAAGGCTGCCGCCTTTTTTAAGAATCGGTTCTCCTTTTCCATCTCTTCAAGCTCTTTGCGTAAACGGTGGATCTCTCCATAAGTGTCTTTTTCTTCAGCTTTTTGAGGTTCTGCTAAACATGCTTTTCGGTAGACCTTAAGCCGGTTGTTTATAGTTCCACTGCCTAGCTGATATTCTTTATTTAGACTACTGATTGTACGTGCTTCTTCGAGATGTAGTTGAACAATTCTATCTTTAAATGTTTGTTCATAATTTTTTCTTCCCATAACAATCCGCTCCTTAGTATTTGTGTTATATATATTACAATACATTTCTACTAAGGTGTTACAACTTTATATTACCACATCATAGCTTTAGTTTTAGATAGTTCCGGAAGCATGAGTGGAACGCCTATAGCTAATGCAAAACATGCTGCACGTAGTTTTGTAAATGCAATGTATTCAAAAGATAGAATTGGAATCATTACATTTAATTCATCTGCCCAAACTATTGCTGATATGACTTATGCAAAAAATGATACTAAAAAGGAAGAATTAAAGCAGTTAATAAATACAAAGATCACTGCAAGTGGAGGGACTGCTACAAATACAGGATTGAATAAAGCGCTTGAGATGTTACAAGATAATAGTACTTTAAATAAAAAAATAATTGTACTATTATGTGATGGTGATGTTCAAGATCCCAGTGAAGTTATTAAAAAGGCTAAAGAGAATAACATAAAGATTTACACAGTTAATTTCGGCTCAAGTGGAACTGATAAATTGAGTGAAATGGCAAAAGATACTGGTGGGAAATGTTATAACGCTAAAACAGCAGAACAGCTTCTTAAAGCATTTTATGATATTGAACAAGAAACATATGCTGAAATAGATATGACTGATACTGATGGGGATGGCTTACCAGATGTATTTGAAGTGATTGGAATGCAACTAACAAATGGTAAAATGGTTACGTCAGACCCTACTAAGAAGGATACTGATTATGATGGGCTTACAGATTATGAGGAAATGGGTCGGTATATTATAGATAAAAAAGTGTATTTAGGAGACGGTAAATATGCTTATAAGATACATTTTAATGGCAAAAGTGACCCTAGGAAAAAGGATACTGATGGAGATGGTTACAATGACCCAGATGACTCAAGACCATTAATTAGTGATGTTAAATATTGTAATCTTACAAGCACTGATTACTTTACGGTGTTAGACTCACCTGATGTGAAAAAAAATTATGGAGGTAGCCAAGGTTGGTTTAAAACTAGCAATAAACTGAGGGCAGATTATCTTATTTCCGAAGTTGGGTGTGGGGTAATAGGATTATCTGATTTGTTTATTTATCTAAACAATAAGGATCCTAATCTATACAAGGACTTAATGTTAGAAAATAAAGTTAACAGTGGTAAAATTGAGTATGAAGATTACCGTAGCTTTGTACGCTGGATAAACCATAGTTATACTAATGTAATGAGGGGAGTTGGTGTACTGGGGCCTAAGATGGCAAGTTCAGCAAACAATTATTTTAGATATACAAATAAAAATATTAATAAGAATGCAAGTAAAGAAAATAAAATTATGTTATAATAATTATTTTACTACTGAGTTTTAATATTTATAGAAAGAGTCCTTATACCTACAAAAAAGATCATAGGCCTCTCAACTATGCTTTAAAAGGACACCGAAAGAATTTTAAAAATTATTGTGTTTATCGGGATGAGTTAGATAAAGAGGTTATCTATAGTGTATTGGTAAAAAATAAAGCGGATGCAGAAGAATTTATAGAAATTGTTTTATTAATAGAAGAATACTTAGAAAAAACCCCAGATCATCAGCTTAGTGATTATAAAACTGGGGTGCTTTTTCATAGCACTATATCTGGAAGGCCCTATATATTTAAGTTTTCCAATGCATATTCTGATGGGGCACATAAGGGAAAGATAATGGATGGTTTCTATGAAATGGTTTTATATAATCCACCAGACTTTACTTGGGATCTTAGTGAATTTGTAGATATAGAGCATTGTATAAACTTGGAAAGTCTAATTATAGAATCTGAATTTTTGCTGGATAACATGGAGGATTTTAAAAAGCTTACACAACTTAAATATTTTGAAATTGACAAAATAGAATTTCCTAATTATAAGGAAGAAGTCTTATTTGAAAAAGAGTTAAAGGAGAATTTACCTAAGGATTGCGAGGTTTCTATATCTATATATAGGATGTAGTGAGGATTTTATAAATGCATAGAAACTTTTAGTTTTATTGAAATTTCCTTGTATATCAAGCATGAACTTCATAGTTAAGAAGTTCATGCTTTTTAAGTGTACCCAGCATCCAGCCAGCACTTTCGGGTTACTTCGTAGTTTAACTATAAACTACAAAGCCTGAAGGTGCTTTTTATAAATGTCATAAATTTCAATTTTAATTGATAAAAGACAGATAAACCATAGCTATACAAATATAATGAGAGGAGTTGGTGTATTGGGGCCTAAGATGGCAAGTTCTGCAAACAACTATTTTAGACATACAAATAAAAAGATCAATAAGAAAGCAACTTGGCAAACAGGTTTGTCGTATGATACCATGTTAGTAAGGATTCAGAATATGCTTGAAAATGATATACCAGTTATCTTTTCGGTAGGGCCGAATACGCCTAATTTAGCGGGTGATGTTACAATCAATTTATATGACCAACTTAAAAAAGGTGAACTGGGATATGATGACAATAGTGATTTAAATCAATACGAATATAACACAAGAACAAATGGCCATTATATGACTATTACAGGTTTAATAATTGATCGTAATGCAAATTCTGAAAATAGAATTATGTTATGTGTTTCTTCGTGGGGGAACAAATACTATATTAATTATAAGGAATATAGGGAATATAGGGATTATATTGATAATGTAGGTGGCACCCTTACTAGTAGTTTAGTTAATATTAGATAGGTGTTAAGTATGGAAAAAAACGTTTTTTTGAAAAATAAAAAATTAATGATTGGTCCTCTGTCAAGAAAAAGGACACCTTAAACATAATAAATCTGCATTCTGCTAAACAACATACTTTTCTTCATGATCACAAGGCGATTTCATATTGCAATGACTGTGAATCCTTTTAGTATTATAGAAGGCTTCTATATATTGAAACACCTAGTCATCAGGTGAAAAAGCAAAGACTTCAATAGAATTATCTCAAGGAAAATAAAATTGCCACAGATAGATACTATAAGAGAAGTGCTTAAAAAAATTGATTTATCAGGACTTGAGGCACTTACATCGAGTGTTGTAAACAAAGCCCACAATGCAGTATTCGTGTCTCTAGTAGGAAGCCAGCCGAGACTCACACTAGATTTTGAGCTTTACAAGGGTTCAAGTGATAGCAGTAAAAAGGCTGAAGGAGAGCTGACTGCCTCTAAAAGACTCCTTGAAAAGGTGCGCCAAACATATAACAATATGGTAGATATCGTGGTATATGATGCTCTAGCATGTAACAGTGTATGGATTAATCATTGCATTAATAAGAAAATCACACCGGTTGTACATGTAAAGGAAAACAATATTTTCAGTATTAAAGAAATAAAGAGCAAGATTAATAAAGTAAATGCAGGGAAGAATGGCGAGACTCTAAAAGAAGTTGCATGGTTAAGGCATATGAAGAAAGCTTTAAAATGGGTGGTGTTACAGGGACTTTGAGATTTGTGAAGTTTCGTAAAAAAACACCAGAAGGCAAATATTCACAAGTACTAGTCGTCACTACAGACTTTGAGATACCATTAGAGACACTATATAAGATTATGCACAAAAGATGGGATATAGAAAATAGTACATTTAACAAGCTTAAAACCTATGCTGGACTAGATCATTGTTTTGTCCATCATACAAATGCTATAGAAGCAATCTTACATCTTATGATTACAGCAAATAATATCATGCAGTTATTTGTGCATAGACGATTAGCAAGCCAAGCAGTTAAGGAAATGCCAGAGAAAGAATTAATACGGCTAATCGAGAAAGACATGTACATTTATGAAGATAAATTAGTGATTGATACCTGTTAAGAGAATACATAATTTAATAACGGTTGTTTTGTGGGGAAAGGGGTAGTTATACCCTTTTTTAGATTATAGGTTGAAAATTGATCAAAAGAGGGATAGAATTAAGATAGAATATTCACATAACTACAAAATAGTTGTAGAGCAGAAAGTGCCCGTAAGTAGGAGGGGGAGTAGATGCAAGATAAACTGAATAAGCTAATGGAAGAGTATTATATAACTTTTGAGGAACTTGCCACACGTTTAGGCATCGGTAAACAAACGCTTAGAAGAAAAATGAAAGGTACGACAGATTAGACTTATTCTGAAATGATACTTCTAGCACAGATTTTTAATATTAAAGATATAGAAGGTTTCTTTTTTAAAAGATATTGCAGTTAAAACATAATAATGCTATAATATAGACATAAAAAAGAACGGAGATGATATTGTGTTAGAAATAAGACCAATAAAAGATTTAAGGGATACAACTGAAATATCAAAGATATGTCATGAAAGCAAGGAACCTGTTTATATTACGAAAAATGGCTATGGGCATTTGGTTGTTATGAGTATGGAAACTTACAAAGAAAAACTAGCTAAAGCTGAATTATATGAGCAACTAGCGGAAGCTGAAAATCAAATAAAAAATGGAGAAAAACTTTTAGATGCAGCAGAGGTATTTGATCGTTTAAGAAATAGATATGGAAAATAATTATAGTGTAAAGATGACTCCAAAAGCAGTAACTGATTTAGATAATATATATGGTTATATATCAGAAGAATTGTTTGCTGTATCTACGGCTGAGAATATTTTAGAAAGACTTGAAACAGGAATTATGAGATTAAAAGAATTTCCCTTTTCATGTAATTATGTGGCAGATGAATTTTTAAGAAATAAAGGTTATAGAAAATTAATAATTGATAATTATATTGTGTTTTATTTGGTTGATGAGGGAAAAAAACAATTAATTATTATGCGTGTTTTATACGGAAAACAGAAATATGAAGACTTGCTTTAAATGCACCTAGTAATTTTAGGCAGCACTTTCGCGAAAAGGTTTAGACTAACTATGACACGTTGAGAGTTTTCTGCGTATAGAGACATTGAACGCTTAGTAAAGGCGAGAGCAGCAAGCCTGAACTTAGCGAGAAATCCCGCATTGTGGAGAGAAAGGTCACCCCAAGGTGTTCCTTAAAAAGGGTTTTAGATATGAATAAAGTTTTATTTTGGCCTAAGTGCTTAGTCTCTTGGGTCTTTTTTGTGTTAGTAAAACAAAGGAAGTAGCTTGGAATAGGAATACTACCTACACGGTGATAAAAAAATGTATCGATAAAGGGGCTATTGAAAGATACGAGCCAAGATTTATGTGTAAAGCAATGATTAGCCATGAACAGGTTCAACAATATGAAACAGAAGAACTCATTAGTAAAATGTTTGGCGGCTCAACAGAAAGGTTTTTTGCATCCTTTGTTAATTCACCAAGATTAACACAAGAAGAAATTGACACGTTAAAAGGAATTGTTGACCAGTTGAAATGAGGGGTATAGATGATTTGATTATTTCGTACCAATGAGTCCACTTCACATCAAAACAGAGCTCCACCGATATTCTCTTTTGATACCACCAATACGGTCAATGAGTCCACTTTAATTAAATATAGAAGAGTAAGGATGATGAGAAGGGTTTTCCTGTTCATCCTTACTCCCCAATTATAATAATGACTAGGTTTGGTTATCTCATATAGTTTTGCTTGGAATAATATTCGCGCATGTTCATAGAACCCGTTTCAACCCAAACAGCATTGTGGACAATTCTATCCATAATTGCATCAGCATGTACGCCACCACCAAGTCTTGTATGCCAATCTTCTTGTCTGTATTGTGTACAAAAAATAGTAGAGGATAAATCGTGTCTCCTTTCAATCAATTCAAAGATGAAATGTTGCTCACCTTCTGAAATATCTTCAAGAAGCCATTCATCAAGAATAAGTAGACCATAGCTACTGTATCTTTTTAGGAGTTTTGCTGTCCCTTTGCTTAAAAGTGTGGATTCATCATATTCTACAAGTAGATCTGGAAGACGTATATACCGCGTTCTAATTTGATTTTTACAGGCTTGTCTACCAAAAGCACAAGCCAGGTATGTTTTTCCAGAACCCGTAAAACCTTGAAAGATAATATTTGAGTTGCTGCCAATAAATTGACACGATGATAATTCTTGGACTAATTGCTGATCAATCCCCCTATTAGAGAAATAGATATCATTTATTTCTGCCTTAGGTAGTCGAAACTTAGCAAGTTTCATGAGTCGTTGAATTTTGCTATTGTATTTTTCTTGATAAAGGTTAGCTTAGCAGAAGGGCTAGCCCTTCTGCTAAGAGGGTCTGACCCTAAACAACTCTGACTATTAATAACGAATATAATATAGACTACTAGATTGGGCAGGGCAGAGAGTTCTGCTAAACCTAGTGGTCTAAAGTCGTATAGTAATGAGATGGTGGAGTAAAGTTGATTTTATTTCCATCTAACTACCTAATAAAAAAGTATAGTGTGTCACATAAAGGCCGATTAAAGTTTATTAATAACTTTGATTGGCTTTTTTGTTGTGTTCACTATATAATTGTAGGTAATATTAGATATATTCTGAAGGGAATAAATCCGTACATTAAACCACTAGGGAGGCTAAAATGAACACATTTTTATTAACATGGAATCCAAAGAAATGGCATTGGGAAGAAATGAACGCCGCCATAGAAAAAACTAAAAAAGGCCAGATACATAGTGAAAAATGGTCTTGTAATACCAAGCAAATACACATAGGTGACCGGATATTTCTAGTCAGGCTAGGAGCTGAGCCAAAAGGAATCATCGCTTCAGGGTATGTTACCAGCGAACTGTACGAGAGCCAGCACTGGGACGCTGAGAAAAGAGCAAATGGCATACAGGCCCAACGGGTAGATATAGATTTTGATCTCATACTAGATGGGGAACGAGAAGATATTATCTATATGGACGAATTAAATAAAGGTGAGTTAAAAGAGCAGCATTGGAGTAGCCAGACATCCGGAATAGCAATTAAAGAAGATATTGCAAAAGTACTAGAAAGCAAGTGGAAGGAGCTACAAAGAATAAGAAATGCGGGCTTGCTAACCGGGATTAATTTCAATCAAAAAATATTATCCTTACCAGCTAGTGGGACATACGATATAATTACCGACACATTCATTCACGCACATCCTGCAACGCCTAGTTATAGCTACAAGGATACGCCGTTAATAACCTTTAGGAAAACAGGTGGAATTATGGAGACCCTATATACGGTGAGCAAAACAATAGAAATTGTGCCTAGTAGGGCCGATGAAATAATAGATTTAGATTACAATGAAAAAGGGAACTTAAAGAAGTATATTGAGCGCAGAGCGAAGGGTTTTGGATTTACAGATGATATTCAATATAAGTTTTATTTCTTAAGCCCTAAGTACGTATTGAATGAAGGATTTATCTTATCCCCGAACCACCAATCTCAGACATACTACAGTCTAGAAGAAGTTATTAGGGGCATTGGTGTAAATCATATCAGCGGTTTAGATATAGCCAATGAACATGAGATATCAATTAAAGATGCAGACCAGATAACGGAAGGGGCTAAGAAACAAATAACCGTAAATGCTTATGAGCGAAGTTATCTGGCGAGAAGAAGGTGCTTAGAACATTATGGAGTTCAGTGTGTGGTATGCGGATTTAACGCTACAGAAATATATGGTAGGGAATTTGAAAACAAAATACATGTGCATCATATTAAACCACTAAATGAGATTGGTAAGGAATATGTAGTAGACCCGGTTAGGGATTTGGTGCCAGTGTGTCCTAATTGCCACATGATTATTCATAGTAGGGAACCTGCGTATTTGCCGGGTGAAATAAAAGAGAGATTTGTAGGAGGACAGAGAAATGGATGATATCGTTTCAAGGGAAGATACATATGTAGATTTAAAGAGTCCTATTTTAGCAGAAATATCGCCATATGATTCAGCGTACCCCATTATGCTTTTATCTAACGGCCTAAAAAATAGATTAGCAGAAGCACAGGTTATGGCAGATGAAGTATATAAAACGGTTGTCAGAGAAGCGCCAGAGCTTGCACAAGTACACAAGTCCCTGAAAAAAGGCTATAGGTATGTGGTTGATGCGACTGATAGCACACTTGAGGCCATTGATAGTGGGGGAATCAAGCTTGTGACTGATAAGTCTGGAAACATGTTTTCTCAAATCAGGAAGGCTAATGGACATTTTGGATCAAAGATACCCATTAAGAAGGAAAATTTTCGTGAAGGGATTAATCCTGTTCAAATGGCAAACGCCCTGCAGATGAAGGCACTACAAGTCCAAATTCAACAAATTTCTGATCAGATAAGTGTCATTGGCCAAAGCATTAAAGAGGTTTTACAAGGACAGCAGAATGATAGAATAGGGCTATATTACAGTGGTATGGCTTTATACCTGGAGTCAAGAAGTGTTATTAATAAGGAACTGAAAAAAGCGTTAATGGCTCAATCCTTAAGGGCGTTATCAGAATCTACCTTTCAGCTTACTTTGACGATGCAATCAGATATACAGTATCTTGCGAATGAAAGGTACAAAGTTGAAAAAGGAAAAAGTGTAGAATTGATTGATAATCGTATGAGTAGTATAACTCAATCATTTGCCTTTATACATCAAGCAACAATGTTACGAGCAGGTATCTATTGCAACGAAGGAGAACTAGCGGCTATGTCAACGGTTCTTGATGAATATTCACATCTTATCGAAGGAACTGTTGCACGTAATGCTGCTCTATTAGCACAGTGTGATACAACTGATGATGGAACAGAAGAAGGCGTTTGGAAATCGAAAACAAGACTTAAGCTTGATGTGTCCGATTTAGCCAAGCAACTGAACATGCCAGAAAAAACTGTTTATATCAAAATCTCAAAGGAGGACGAGAAGTGAGAAGATTAAAAGGATGCAGTAGCGTGAAATGTATAGCCAATAAGAATAAACACACTTTTAAAGAAGCAAATAATTATTGCTCAAAATGTGGAAATACGCTTTATTATGTCTGCAAGAAATGTCATACTCAATTACCCGGTGATTCAGATAAATATTGTGTTAGGTGTTCTGCTCAAAAGCAAGATAAAAAAGAGAGTACTCTTAAGATTGCGGGTGGAATAACTATGACTGTAGTCGTTGCTGCAGCAAGTACGGGGAAAAAGGTTATTAAGGTTATGTCAAAGCTTAAGGGATAATGCACGATGATAAATTGATTTAAATGCAATTATATAGTCAAATGCATAGGATCCTGTCGTGGCCAAGCTCGTGGGCTAGGACCATCTGCATGATATATTCATTCATATCTGCATTTAGAAATATGTACCTATTTCTTGCAATAACTGTATACACTCCTAATAAGTTTTAATGTTACTAAAATATTTAATTTTAAGAAAGGCTCTGGGCTACGCCACAGCCTACGGTGACAGATTCCCATCACTCTATAGTGGTGAGGACTAACCAAGCAGTAAAAGGGCCACGTCGACAACATACAAAAAGAAAGTTATAGGGCTAATAAATAAGAATGGAGTGATAAAATGTTCCTAATAGACCAAGATAAAAACGAAGCCAACTCAATCAGTCGCAAGACCTTTAAAGAACTCCAATTCCAAGAAAGAAAGCACCTCCAAGAGTGGATCTGTAAAAATCCCGACATGCTAGGGGAGAAGCTCCTTATTATCCAAAAAGAGTTTAGCGGCTTTGATGATACCAATGAGCGCCTAGACTTATTGGCAATTGATGAGCTGGGGAACCTAGTTGTTATCGAAAACAAGCTTGATGATAGTGGTAAGGATGTTGCGTGGCAGGCCCTTAAATACGTATCTTATTGTTCAGGGCTGACGAAAGCAGAGGTTAAAGATATTTTTCAGAAGTATCTTGATAACCAAGGCGAAGATAAGCGGGCAGATAAAGTACTAGCAGATTTTTTAGGCGTAGAGGATTTTAACGAAGTAGATATAAATACCAATGATCAAAGAATTATTTTAGTAGCGGCTAATTTTAGGAAAGAAGTCACTTCAACGGTTATGTGGCTGATTAATCATAGTGTAAAGATTAAGTGTATTAAGGTCACCCCTTACGCTCTCGGGGATGAAATACTCATTGATACAGAGCAGATTATTCCCATTCAAAATGCTGAGGATTATCTGATGAAGCTAGCTAATAAGAAGCAGGAAGAATTATTAAGCCAAGAAAAAAATCGGACGAGCCATCATGTAAGAATGAAGTTTTGGATTCAGCTTTTGGGGCAGATGAATGAGAAGGTTGATTTGTTTAAGAACGTAAGTCCTTCAAAAGACAACTGGTTAAGGTGTGGCAGTGGTTACAGTGGTATTTCATACACCCTTGTTGTTACCAGTAATTTTGCTAGATTAGAGCTTTGGATTAGTAGGGGATTACAAGAGGAAAATAAGGCCATATTCGATAAACTTGCAATCTGCAAAAAAGAGATAGAAGAAGACTTTGGCAATCCATTAGCTTGGGAAAGACTAGATGATGGTATCGGAAGCAGAGTGTCTTACTATCTCAACGATGTTAATATATTCGACGAAAGCTACTGGCCACAGATGATTGGTTTTTTGACCACAAACATGGTTCGGTTTGAACAAGTGATGAAGCTGGCGTTGGGGAAAATAATGAAGTAAGATGAGGCAAAGATGCGAAAGTATTTTCACTTAAGGGGGATTGTATTTGGCCAGAAGAAAAAGAAAAATCAGAAAGGTCAGGGTGTTTTTTTCAGTTATTATAGTCATTTTAATGATAGTGGCTGTATTTAAAGCATTTCCCCTGATATTTTCAGATTTTAAATCTTTAGAAAAAGTAATCGTCATTGATGCGGGACATGGTGGGACAGATCCAGGAACCATTGGGATTAGGGGAAATTACGAAAAGGATATAAATCTACAGATTTCTGAAAAATTAAAAAGCAAATTAGAAGCAAGCGGTTATAAAGTTGTTTTAACTAGGGATAGTGATGAATATATCGATAATCTTGCAAGAGCAGAGTTAGCAAATAAAAAGAGAGGGAGGGTATTTATTAGTATTCATGGTAATGCCCTGGCAGATGATAATGTTACCAAGGGTATTCAGGTGCTTTATTATCCCAACAGAAGCAGTACAATTGGTGATCTAAACAATAATGAATTGGCACAAATTATGATAAATTCTTTAATTAATGGAACAGGTGCTACAGACAAGGGAATCGTAGAGCGGGAAAATTTAATTGTGTTAAATCAAACAAAGATGCCAGCGATCATAATTGAATATGGTTTTTTATCTAATGAAATGGAAGAAAAACTCTTATTAACAGATGAGTATCAATATAAAATAGTTGATTCAGTAATAGATGGCTTGGAAGAATATTTATTTTCAAAGGGGAAGAGATAAGATGAAAAAACAGCTTTACTTATTACTAACAGCAATCATAACACTATCTTTATCTAGGACCACTATTTTTGCCAACGACAAAAAGCCGGCAATTATCAACGAAAGTGCCATGTTTATAGATGGTGAGCAGATTTGGGGCACAGGATTTAATGTAGGTGGGAATAATTATTTTAAACTACGGGATATGGCAGCTAACACTAATTGTAGATACAGGGGCAATGAACACAATCGATCATTCACTTGTAACAGAATATACGTCTTATGGAATGACTGGCTTAGATAAAGATATAAGAGACATTATCATTGCTACTGTGCCAAAAAATAACTTAACGACTAAGGCTGTTAGGGAAATTACCTTGAAAAAGTATGTAGAAACAGATGAAAATGCCTCTATTCCTCAACTAGTGAAAATAGATGAGAATATTATCTTTAAAGTTGGTGATAAAAATGCGAACATTAAAGATGCTAATCGGGTCATTAAGATGGATATGCCAGCGGAAATGAAAAATGGGACCACTTATGTTCCTATAAGATTTGTAAGTGAAACTTTAAATCATAAAGTCGAATATAAGAAACATGGACAAGTCGATAGGATTAATATCATAAAAGACTATAAAACTAGGTTCAACAGCAAAAACAAAGATATTGATCCAAGCTACTTCGGCAAAATATTAAACATTGATTTAAAAGCAAATGAAGTTTATTTTAAGGTGTTAAAATTTGTGTTTGACAACAATTCAGCGGCTGGATACTATGTAGATGATTTAAAAGACTTGAGCTTATTTCGTTTGGCCCCCAATGCCGAATTTTATGTAATTGATTTTTATATTGAAAGTGATGATGCTAGCAGAAGGGTTACAAAAGAAGAATTCAGTTTGCAGCTTAGTTCCTTTGAGCTTCCCAATAGTACCATGACCAGCTATTATACCTTAGAGACTAATGGAGAAGAAATCGTTAAAGTAAAGGCCTTTTATACCCCTTAAAAATGGTATAGCTAAGGAGCTATAATAATGAAGAAGGTGTCTATCATATTATTAAAAAACTTTAAAACCAAGTCTGTTAAAGCCATACTGGGAATTGCACTTATATCAATCTTTCTCATGTATCTTATTGAGGTCGTTATAAGCGCAGGATATATTAACAAATCAGTGATTAAAATAGTGCTTTTTCTTATTGTGCCCATTATATATACTTTATTTGATAAAACCATAAAGGTAAGGGATTATTTCAAAATAAAGTCATGGAAAAGCTTAGGCTATTCCTTTCTACTGGGTATTGGTATATATATGGGTATATTAGGGGTTTACTTTATTTTAAAAAGCTTTATAGATTTATCTAATATTATAGCAATGCTAGATAGGAAAGCTGGTGTAGATAAAGATAATTTTATATGGATAGCTCTTTATATATCCTTAATTAATTCCCTATTAGAAGAGTTCTTTTTTAGAGGCTTTATCTTTTTGAACCTTAAGAAAACAAGTGTAAGAAAGTTTGCCTACTTAGTCAGTACCCTTGTGTTTTCCGTCTATCATGTAGCCATTATGGGCAGTTGGTTTGATCCGATTATATTTATAGTAGCCATGGTGGGATTATTTGTTGGCGCATTTATATTTAACTTTTTAAATGAGAAAGAGGAGAATATATATAATTCCTGGATCGTACATATGATGGCTAATTTATCAATTAATACAGTTGGGCTTATGATGTTTGGGATTTTATAATATAGAAAAGTCATGCATAAAAACCTCGCTTAATGATAAAGATAATAACTGACATAATAAATCACAACGTGAGGAAGAGCTTGCATGATAGATAATAGAATCTACAATGAATATAAAATGTGTATCAGGGATTTAATTCAAGATAAAGCCGTACAATCAATGAAAGGGTATATACACCACCGGGATGTAACATGTTTAGAACACAGTATCCATGTGTCATATACAAGCTATTTAGCATGTAGATATTTAGGGATGGATTATAAATCAGCAGCTAGGGGGGGCTTGCTACATGACTTTTTCTTATATGATTGGCATAGGACTAAACCTAGAATAGAACATGGCTTGACCCATTCACGTATTGCTTTAGCCAATGCTAATCAAAGATTTAGTTTGAACAAAATTGAGAAAGATATTATAGAAAAGCATATGTGGCCATTAACGATTATTCTGCCTAAATATAAGGAATCTTATGTCATCCTACTGATCGATATATATTGTATGTTAATAGAAGTAATTAAGGGGTACAGTATAAATCGATTTGCCGATTTATATGATTATTGTCCATATATTGCAAGTTATTAAATAAAAATACCAGTATTTTAAAAAGCACCTATAGGTGCTTTTTTGTATAATTATATATAAGGTGAGGAGGAAGAATTGATCAGTCTGCCGCAAGATGCAAGCTAAGGTATTTACATATTTAGTCGATATAGCGGGTAATATAAAAGGAGGGAATATTTGAGATGCAAATCAAACACGATTTACAAAAACAAAACAAAAGCGGTTGGACAACTTTTTTAAAAGATGTATTTATTTGCTCTTTAGGAGCTTATGGTGGTCCTGAGGCTCACTATGGTGTGTTTATAGATCAAATGGTTGTAAAGAAAAAGTATTTAACGGAAGAAGAGCTTGTTGAACTTATTGCTTTAACGACTATTTTACCTGGACCAAGTAGTACCCAAACCATGGTCTCTATTGGCTATAAAGTTGGAGGACCCTTGTTAGCATTTCTGACCATGTTAGTATGGGCAGCACCTGTACTTATATTAATGACGCTGCTTTCATTTTTAAGTGGTTTTTTAGGGAAGATGAATATCTCCCAAGACGGCCTTCGTTACATTGGACCAATGGCTGTAGGATTTATTATTGTAGCAGCCTATCGTATAGGGAGTAAAGTCGTAAGGGATAAAACTTCTTTTTTACTCTTGCTATTTGGAGGAATAACGACTTACTTTATTAGAGAGCCTTGGATTTATCCGTTAGTGCTTGTTTTAGGTGGTATCGTAAGTATTATAATGGAAAAAGAAGATAATCTTTGGAAGCCCATTAAAATAAAGCCTTCTTGGTTATATCTGATTGTGTTTGTAAGCTTTGCAATAGGAAGTTTAGTTCTTAGCTTTGTCTTTAGCAATAGAATTCTTCATTTGTTTGAAAGTTTTTATCGTTATGGTTATTTGGTTATTGGTGGTGGACAAGTCGTTATACCCCTTATGCATAGTGAATTAGTAGAAGTGAATCAGTATATGACAAACCAAGAATTTTTAACTGGATATGGTCTTGTACAAGGCTTACCAGGACCTATGTTTAGCTTTAGTGCTTATGCAGGTGGGATGGCTGCCCGTGGTGCAGGACCTTTAATCCAAGTATTAGGTGCAATGGTAAGTGGTATTGGCATATTTTTACCTGGGACTTTGTTAATTTACTTTGTCTATCCAATATGGGAAAGTGTAAGAGAAATAAAAGGAATAAGGATTTCTTTAAAAGGTATTACGGCTGTTGCCAGTGGATTAATTGCAGTAGCTTCAATCATTTTAATGCAAAAGAGTGGATTCGCATTAGATAATATTATAATAACGTTTTTTACGGTTATCATCTTGCTAACCAAAAAAATCCCAGCACCACTGATCGTACTGGCTACTTTAGGGATTGGCTTTATCTTATAATGAATACATTGCTTTCTATTTATCTATCACAAAAGGATTGCCCTTAGAGTATATTGAATCAAGGGTTAAAAGTTTCACCTGATATAAATATGTTATAAATAGCAGTTAGCATCATTCTTGCGATAGCAATAATTGCTCTTTTTTTACCTCTTCTTTTATAAATACGTTCATATTTGGTCTTGTAGTAAGGAGATTCGTTGGATTTTACGGCTGCATGGGCACACTGTACCAATGTAGGTTTAAGGTAGATTCCAGCACGTGTAATCCGAACAGACTTCTTCTTACCAGCAGATTCATTGTTGCCTGGCGTTAAGCCCGCCCAGCAACATAAACGTTTGGAAGAGTTAAATTGAGACATATCTGTACCAATCTCAGAAATAATGGTAATTGCTGAGTTGCGTCTTATTCCTGGGATTGTACAGAGTAATGAAATAGCACTTTCATAAGGTGCTACCATTAAGTCAAGTTTATTATCGAGTTCAGCAATCGAATTTTCAACAAACTCAAGATGGGATCTCACCATAATCATGCGGTCTTTTTGCTCACGGGTCATTTGGTACCCCTCAATGGATTCAATAACAGTATCAGCTTTCTTTTTGAGTGATTTTTGAAGGAAAGAAGCGCATTTTTCAGAATCGAATTCATCAGAAGTAATTAAATCGTCCGTGATGGATGAGGCAGATTTACCAAACATGTCAGAAACGACAGCATCAAGGGCTACGTTGCAAACAGTAAATGCGTTCTGAAAACGGTTCTTTTCGCTAGATCTACAAGAAACAAGTTTATAACGATAGCGTGTGTATTCTCGCAGAATAGGAATCCTCCTACCGTGCTTTGTAGTATAGCTTCTCCTTAATAAAATTATAGCAGAATGGTGAAAATCACACACCATTTTTCATCACTATTTGTGCCGCAAGCGATAGCGGCGGAATGGAGATTATTATGAATATCTTATCAGACTCAGCATTAGTTGTGATTCCAGGGGGCACATTGATTACTAGGACTCCTGAGAAAGTCCGCGCCCAGCAATGTTAATAGTAGGTCCTAAGTGAATATCGATAACATCTAAACGAATAGGTTGGAAAAGGCCACCAGAATGCTTACGACTCTAATGGCCTTTTCATCCGCAATACTCAGGGTTAATCTAACATGAATTTTCGTGTAGTTTAATCTAATGTTATAAGGGATTTTGAAATAAGTAACAAAAATGATGAGTTTATTTTATAGAAGGTTGATAAGTTGAACAATAGAATGTCCGAATACAAGCAAGAAAATGGTCGATAATGACTAAAGTAAATAAATAAATATGGTAACATAAGAATATAAGTACTTATTACTGATATGAGGAGAATTTGCATGCAAAAAGAATCCTATATTTTTGAAACAGTGGAACATGACGTGAAATGTCCTATGAATGTATTTATTACTTCAATTGAATTATCAAATTACCATTGGCATTATGATTATGAAATAGTATTAGTGTTAAAAGGTAGCCTATTAGTGAGTACAAGCCCTAAACATTTTATTATGAATGCTGGGGATATTTATTTGATTAATTCGAAGGTTGTACATGAATTAAAACAGGATGATAATGAGAATATATGTTTATTTATTCAACTTAATCCAGAATTATTTAATGAAGCTAAAAAGGATGGTGAATTTTATAAGTTCTATTTAAATAGTCAAGATATAAAAATCCTTCCTAGGAATGGAATAGCATTTTATATAAAATTAGTGGCTCAGATAGGACTAGAAAGTGGGAATGATAGTATATATGGCATTTATAAAACAAAAGCATTGGTGTATGAATTGATAGCTAATTTATTTGAAAATGTTGTGTATGATATTTACCATAATATGATGGAAAATGCTTATGAAGAAGGAACTGAACTTTTAATGAAAATTATCAGTTATGTAGAAGATAATTATAAAGAAGAATATGTAATAGAGGATCTCTATAGAGATATGGGGATTGGAGACAAGACGGTATATCGTTTTCTAAAAAAACAGATTGGTATAAGTCTAAGAGATCTTGTTGTAGTAAAACGGATTGATTCGGCAAAATATTACCTGAAATACACAAAGAAAACGATAGATTATATTGCAGATGACTGTGGATTTGGTTCGAAACAGACATTTTATAGAACCTTTAAAAACAGTGTTGGGGTAGCACCAGTTGAATACCGAAGAAATGGAAAAGTAAAAGAACCCAATCCTGTAGTGAATGGATATTTACGGTATAGTTCAGATGAATCGAAGAGATTATTACTAAAAACATATAGGGGTGAAGAGATATGATATGTGTAAAGAAAAATAGGTTATCCAATACGGAACGTGCAATAGAACTAATTAAAGAACTATCTTTAGAAGAAAAAGTATCACTAATGGGTGGTAATGGAACATTTGAAGAGATGTTAGCAACTATGGATGTTCCAGGAAGACATTATAATGATATCCCATATGCAGCGGGAGGGGTGGAGAAAAAGGAGTTACCGCCAATGCTTTTTTGTGATGGGCCAAGAGGGGTAGTATGCGGAACAGGAGAGAGCACTTGTTTTCCTGTAACAATGTTACGCGGTGCAACTTTTGACGTAGAATTGGAAGAAAAAATAGGAAGGGCTATTGGTAAAGAAACAAGGGCTTTTGGAGGGAATACTTTTGCAGGTGTTTGTATTAACTTACCATATAATCCAGGATGGGGAAGAAGTCAGGAAACATATGGGGAAGAATCCTTTCATCTTGGAGAAATGGGCAGTGCACTTGTGAGAGGTGTACAAGGAGAAAATACGATTGCATGTGTCAAGCACTATGCATTTAATCAAATGGAGATATCCCGTTTTAAAGTTAATGTCGAATGTGATATAAGAACTGAAAGAGAAGTATTTTTGCCTCATTTTAAGAAATGTGTCGACCGTGGTGCAGCTAGTATTATGAGTTCTTACAATATGTATAAGGGTACATATTGTGGACATCACAATTATTTATTAAATGAAGTGCTAAAAGATGAATGGGGTTTTGATGGTTTTATTATGAGTGATTTCGGTTGGGGTGTAAGAGATACGGTTGAAGCTGCAAATGGTGGTCAGAATATTGAAATGAATTGTACTACGTTTTTTGGTGATAAGCTAGTTGAGGCTGTTAAGGAGGGGAAAGTTCCAGAAAGTAAAATTGATGATGCTGCACTTAGAATTGTTAGAACATTGTTAGCATTTGAAGATGCCTATAATAACGGAGAAAAGGTTGATCGAAATGTAGCTGGATGCGAGGAACATATTCAACTTGCTTTAGAAGCTGCTAGAAAAGGAATTACATTAGTAAAAAATGATAACCATACATTACCTTTGAATAAAGATAAAACAAAAGAAATAGTTGTTCTCGGGGCATTAGGTAGTAGAGAAGTAATTGGAGACCATGGATCAAGTAGGGTTTTCCCTAAATATGTTATTTCTCCGAAGCAAGGAATTGCCAATGTTGCTGATAAAACAGAGGTGATTTATTATGATGGTGAAAACATTGAACATGCAAAGGAATTAGCAAGAAATGCAGATGCTGTGATTTTTGTTGTTGGATATGATCATGATGATGAGGGTGAATTTATTTCAGAGGATATTGAAGATGCTTATATAAAATATCAGGGCGGAGATAGAAGATATTCTCTAGGATTGCATGAAAAGGATATAACCTTGTTAAATGAAGTTGGTCCGATTAATTCAAAATCTACTGCTATTCTAATAGGTGGGAATATGATTATGATGGAAGAGTGGAAAGATAGTGTGGGAGCAGTAATGATGGCGTATTATGCTGGAATGGAAGGTGGCACAGCCATGGCTGAGATTCTTTTTGGAGAGGTTAATCCAAGTGGGAAGTTACCATATGTCGTGCCTTATGATGAGACGGATTTACCACAGGTAGAGTGGGATACAAGAGCAATAACTTATGACTATTATCATGGTTATGCCAAATTAGAGAAGGAAGGTATAGAACCATACTTACCATATGGTTTTGGATTATCCTATACAACATTCCAATATGATGAAGCAGAATTTAATATTGAAAAAGATAACGTTGTAGCAAGCTGTAAATTAGTGAATACTGGAGATAGAAAGGGAATGGAAATAGTACAAATGTATGTTGGTTTTAAAAATTCGAAAGTTGATAGGCCAGTAAAGCTTTTACGTGGCTTTAAACGGATTGAACTAGAAGTAGGACAATCAAAAATAGTTGAAATACAATGTCCATTTGAAGACTTAACTTGGTATAATCCAGATACAGAAAAAATGGAGTTAGAACATATGGAATACGAAGTCTACATTGGATCAAGCTCAGATAATAAAGATTTATTACAGGGGATAGTAGGCATCTAATTGGAGGGAATCATAATTCATAACAAATTTAACTTATTCAAATGATTTAATAGGGAGGTTACTATGAAACAGAAAATATCTTTAAAAGAGAAAATAGGATATAGCTTAGGAGATGCAGGTAATAATTTTATTTGGGTGACGGTTGGTTCGTTTTTAACATTATATTATACTGATAGTGTTGGAATAAGTGCAGCTGTAGTAGGAACTATCATGTTACTTACAAGATTGTTGGATGGAATTTCAGATTTAGTAATGGGAACTATTATTGATAGAACATCCACTAGATGGGGAAAAGCAAGACCTTGGATTTTATGGACAGCGCCATTTATGGCGTTATCAATGATTCTTTTATTTAATGTTCCAACCTCACTTGGAATCAATGGTAAAATTGTATATGTGTCTATTACATATGTGTTTTTGGCTGTATTTGTATATACAGCATGTAATTTGGCATATACCTCTTTGCTATCTTTAATGACCTCAGATCAGCAGGAAAGAACATCGATTAGTTCTTTTAGATATTTTATTACGATGATTGCCATTTTAATTGTTTCTTATACAGCTACTCCTATTATAGATAAGTTTGGTTGGGGAAAGATGGCTCTTATTTTTGCTATAGTTGGATTTATTTGCTTATTAATTTCATTTGCGACTACCAAAGAACGTGTAGGTGTTGAAAATGAAGTGCAAAACAGGGAAAAGGAATCAGTTGTTGAATCGTTTAAAATTTTATTTAAAAACAGATACTTTGTCCCTATGGCCCTATTATTTGTTTTAACATATGCATCTGGTGGTGCTGCGAATGGTATTGGAATTTATTTTGCAAAGGATGTAATGGGAAATGCAGGCGTATTTGGAACATTAATATTGGCAAGTATGATGCCGAGTATGATTGGAGTTATCTTCTTACCTGCAATCATTGCAAAAATCGGAAAATGCAAATGTATAGTTATTGGCCTTATTTTACAAGCTATTGGCTTAATTATGGTAGCTGTAATTCCGACGAATCTTACATTAGTTGTTATAGGATTAGTTATTAAAGGCTTAGGCATGCTTCCGTTGATGGCAGGACTGTTCCCGATGGTGGCTGATATCGTTGATTATGGTGAGTGGAAGACTGGAAAAAGAATTGACGGCTTAACTTATAGTGCAGTAAGTTTTGGTATGAAAGTTGGTACTGGACTAGGAAGTGCTATGGTTGGATGGGGGCTTGCATTTGGTGGGTATGACGGAACCGCTACAGTGCAGTCTGCAAGTACTATAACTGCAATAACTGCATTATATAGCTTTATTCCTTTATTGATTGTTGCACTAAGTCTGATTTTAATGATTTTTATAAGTATAGACAAAGTATATCCAGAAGTAGCTGAAGGCTTAAAAAAGTAACTAGCAAATTATTTACGTGCTTAGTAAATCTATAGCAAGGCGTTATTATCTTCCTTATTATAGGTCGAAGATTTGATAATCAGATAAGCGCACTTATGTTTGCGACTATTATTTGTTATTAAGACAGTTTGTGAGGACGGAATTGAAATAGTGTCAAGATAGGTTTAAATACATTTATTATGATATAGTCATACTAAGATAAAATATTTAACAGGAGTGGAATATGCCTAATATAGAAATTTTTAAAGAAGAATATCCATCATTAGAATCGTATTGGAGTTCAGTAATATTGTTTGGTAGAAATGTTGCTTCGTATAAGTTTGCCCTTGCTAAATCTCTACTTGAGATAGTACCAACACAACAGATGGTGATTACACTAGATGAATTAGCAGTGCCCTTTTCTAAGCACTTATGTGAGGATCTAATAAATGCCCCAAAACAAATTACAAGTAACAGTAGTCAATTTATTGATGCTTAGCTTGGCAGAGGGCCAGACCCCAGACAACTCTAAAACTATTCTGATAATCCGTAAGCTAATGTGATAATAGACAAAGGCTAGCTGTAAATTTTCACTGCTAGATGGTAAAGACACTTGGAACAACAGTAAGAGTGATCCTGCTGAAATGTATAATGATCAAGGTGCTCCTCTTGATCATTATGACGATTAAAATCAAATAACTTATAAAAGCTTGTACCCTATATATTATAGGTTACGAGCTTTTTATCTTTCCATACAAATTAACCTAATATTCTCAAATATACATGCATTCTCGTCAACAATATAGTATAGTAATATTAATGTTTAACTCACAAAGGAAAGAAGGCACCCACCAATGAACGACAAAACTACCCCAATCACCACCCTACAAAACAAGGTCAGTAAGTTCTGCGAAGACCGCGACTGGCGGCAATACCATAATCCAAAAGATCTAGCCATTATGATTTCAACGGAAGCATCAGAACTCCTAAGCATCTTCAGGTACAAAGATAAAACTGACATAGCAAAGATTATGGACACCAAAAAAGAAGCCGTAGAAGATGAATTAGCAGACATACTCTTTGGTCTTTTAAGGTTTGCAGAGCTAAATGACATAGACCTATCACAATCTCTGGAAAATAAGATTGCCAAAAACAATATAAAATACCCAGTTGAAAAAAGCTACGGAAAGAATGAGAAATACGACGAGCTTTAATATAAAGGAGTGAGGCAATGCTGATTTACCATAATACAAAAGAAGGCTTTATTAATGATGTTAAAAGCGAATTATTAGTTGACTCCATAAGAGAATCTTACAACACTAAAATAGGCAAGGTAAGCCAAAGCGAACTAAGATCATGGGAGAATTCCTTGCTCCATATGTATTTGACATTAGATAGTGCTGATATCCCTCATGATGTAGGTGTGGCCATTGAATTTAATATACCAAACACCTCTAAACGAGTGGACTTTATTATATCTGGCAAAGACGACAAGGGAAAATCTAACCTAGTTATTGTTGAGCTAAAGCAGTGGGAAACAGCTACTGTAGTGGAGAATAAGGATGGTATTATCAAAACCTATTTAGGGGGTGGTATTAGAGAAACGACGCATCCGTCCTACCAAGCATGGACTTATGCTAGCTACATCGGTGACTACAATGAGGAAATATACTCCAATGACACCCAGTTATCCCCTTGCTCATATTTACATAATTACAAAGAGGAAAATAAAGCAGCCTTGATGGACGATACCTATTCTTTTTATATACAACAAGCCCCGGTTTTTATAAAAGGAGAAAGAAATAAGCTAGCAGAATTTATCAAAAAACATGTTAAGTACGGGGATAATAAAGAAGGTATCTATCGGTTAGAAAACGGAAAAATAAAACCATCCAAATCACTACAAGATGCACTGGCTTCTATGCTGGCAGGGAACCAAGAGTTTTTAATGCTAGATGAGCAAAAGCTGGTTTATGAGACCGCACTAGACATGGCCGTGAAATCTTATAAAGATCATAAAAAACGAGTACTTATTATTGAAGGAGGCCCAGGGACAGGCAAGTCTGTTGTGGCCATTAATCTGCTAGTGAAATTAACTGGGCAAGATATGGTGTGCCAATATATAACCAAAAACTCGACGCCACGAAATGTGTATGCAACCAAACTCTCAGGAGCAATGAAAAAAGGTAGAATTAATAATTTGTTCAAAGGATCCGGAGCATATACTGAAGCAGAAAAAAACGAATTTGATGCTTTAATCGTAGATGAGGCCCACAGGCTAAATAAAAAATCTGGCATGTTTAAAAACATGGGTGAGAATCAGATAAAGGAAATCATCCATTCCTCAAAGTTTAGTATTTTTTTCATAGATGAGCGCCAACAAGTTCATATTGATGATTACGGAAACGTTGAAGATATCATTAAGTTTACCAAATCCTATAAGGGTGAGTATGAAAAGATGGCGCTGCTATCTCAGTTTAGGTGCAGCGGCTCAGATGGCTATATATCGTGGCTTGATCACGTCCTGAACATACGAGAAACAGCTAACTTCGATGGGTTTGACTATGAATACGATTTTAAAATAATGGATACACCCCAGGAAGTTTATGAAGAAATAAGCAAAAAGAATGAGAACAATAAAGCCCGTATGCTAGCTGGTTACTGCTGGGGATGGGACAAGAATAAAAGAGATGATACCAATCATGCAGATATCGAAATTGATTCTTTTAGAATGAGCTGGAACCTAAATAATACGGCTACATGGGCCATTGACCCAGAGTCCGTCAATGAGATTGGCTGCATACATACATCTCAGGGATTAGAATTTGAATATGTGGGGGTTATTATAGGAGAAGATCTGCGCTATGAAAATGGTGAGGTTATGACAGATTTTACAAAAAGAGCCTCGTCAGATAGATCCTTGTTTGGGATCAAAAAGATGTTTAAGGAAAATCCTGAGAAAGCCCTTGAGATAGCGGATAAGATTATTAAGAATACATATAGAACCCTCATGAGCCGTGGGCAAAAGGGATGTTATGTGTATTGTGTGGATCAGGAGCTAGGGGCTTATCTAAGGGAGAGCGTGAGAAGGATGAGGCAGACGGGGATGTATGAAGGGGTGAGTGGTAGAAATGGTTTGGTAGCAGATGGTGTGGCTACAGGATATGAGGATAAGTAGCTTGAAAAGATGCGAAAAACCATGGTTATAAGCCATGTGGGATATGCTATAAATAGGCTGTGGAGGTGGGCGATATGAAAAATATATTTAAATATATTCCAGGCTTTAGAAGCAATACAACTTGGAAAAAGATAACAGCTATTGGGCTAGGAATTATTTTTTTGGCCATGCTAGGAAGTCAGGCTCATGACCCTAAAACAGCTGAAACCTTAAATGTAGTAGAACAGCCTGCGGATGGAGTCGTTAGTGGAGATGAAGAGGAAATTGATCAAGTTAATAACCAGGAGACATCAGAGCCAGATATAGAAGAGGCAAATGACCAAGAAAATGAAGTCGAAATAGTAAAAGAAGTAGAAGAAGAAAACCAAGAGGTAGAAGAACCACCCAAGGAAAGTTTTCAAGAGGCAGGAACCTTAAATGTCCATTACCTAGATGTGGGTCAAGGGGATTCAATCTTTATACAACTTCCAAACGGAGAAACGTTGTTAATAGATGGTGGAACAAGAAGTAATGGTAATATAGTGCTGAGTTATTTAAACAAGCTAAATGTATCACAGATAGATTATTTAGTAGCAACTCACCCCCATGAAGACCATATTGGTGGATTGATTGAAGTGATTAATGAAACTAGCATTGGGAAAATCTATATGCCTAAAGTAAGCCATACAACCCAGGCTTTTGAAGATTTACTATTAGCCATACAAAGTAAAGGGAAAAAGATTTCAAGCGCTAAGGCAGGAGAGATGATTCTTGATAAAGAAGCTTTGCAGCTAGAGTTTGTAGCCCCTGGGGCAAATTATAGTGATAGCAACTTAAATAATTATAGCGCTGTTCTAAGACTAAACTATAAGGAAAATAGTTTTATTTTTACAGGAGATGCTGAGAGCGACTCCGAGAGCAAGATGGTCAGCAGTGGCTATCACCTGCAGTCCGATGTCCTAAAAGTAGGCCATCACGGAAGTAACACCTCAACCACAGATAGTTTTTTAAATAAGGTTGGACCTAAGTACGCAGTCATTAGCTGCGGGATTCAAAATACATATGGACATCCTCATAGTGATGTTGTCAATAAGTTAGCCGGCAAGGGTATAGAAGTGTTTCGGACCGATTTAGATGGAACCATCGTAGCCACATCAGATGGAGAAACCATTAACTTTGAGAAAAAAGGGAGTACAATCAAAAGTAGCGGCTCAACTAATATAAAAAGCCATGTAGAGGCAGTGCAAACAGATGACATTAAGTCGCCGGAGACAAACAGCAATGAGGAAGTATATGTTACAAAAACGGGAAGTAAATATCATAGGGGGAATTGTTCTTCCCTTAGTAAGAGCAAGATTTCCATTAGTTTAGACAATGCTAAGGAAAGCTATGAGCCTTGTAAGAAGTGCAGTCCTACCATTTAATAAAGCCATAAGTCGGAGGTGCTACAATGTTATCCTTAGCACAAGTAAGTACTGTCCCCGTAGGCTATTGGTGCAGCCAAAAGCCTTGCTTCATTATATGCTTTATTATAGGTGTCCTTATAACGGTCATTATGGACAGGCTAAGGGGATTAGATTGTAAAGCAGCTATGGAATATTGCAAAAATATTATAATGAAAGGTTTTTGTATTCTCTTAAATTTACTGATAGGCTTTGGTATAGGAACTACATTAATTACATTAAACAGATTAACTGTAAGCAGGTTTGTTGGACTAATTAGTGGCTTAGGCCTAACTGCACTTTTTATTAAAAGAATAAGAGGTAATTGCTAGTATTCGAGTTATCAGGTATGAATGAGATTAATTCAGAGATACAATTTACTTTTTCATATGTTACAATTTAAGCATAACAAATAGTTTAAAGGAGCCAAACAATGGGGTAATTCGCCTAGTTTTTCATTACTA
>DUUM01000268.1 GCA_012841565.1 Candidatus Epulonipiscium sp.
ATGTTAGGACATTTGGGAATGATACAGATGTGGTTATTGAAAATGCACTAGAATATATGCGTGCAGCTAAAGAAAATAATATTGCTGTCTCAATCAAACATTTCCCAGGAGATGGAGTAGATGAAAGGGATCAGCATATTTTGACATCAGTCAATTCCTTGTCCATAAAAGAATGGGATAAAACATTCGGGAAGGTTTATAAGCGCTTAATTGACGCAGATGCATTAACAGTTATGGCAGGGCATATTGCCATGCCAGCCTACCAGGAATACTTCAATCCAAGTGCGAAAAGGAAAATGATCCCTGCAACATTATCGAAAGAGCTTTTGAACAATCTACTGAGAGAAAAATTAGGCTTCAATGGTTTAATTGTAACAGATGCAACCCCTATGGTAGGTTTTACGTCTGCAATGGAGAGGGAAAAGTCAATTCCATATGCAATAGAATGTGGATGCGATATGATTTTATTCAATAAAGATTTAGATGAAGACTTTGAATTTATGAGAAGAGGCATTGAAACGGGAATATTATCTAAGAAACGCTTAGCAGATGCAAATAGAAGAACACTAGCTACAAAGGCAACTTTGAAACTACATATAAATCAGAAAAATATGCAGTTAATCCCATCTAAAAAAGAGCTCAAAATTTTAAAAAACAAACAACATATTGATTGGGCATATGAATTAGCAGATCAGGCTATTACATTGGTAAAGGATACTCAAAGCCTTTTGCCGATTACCCCAGATAAACAAAAAAGAATTTTATTGCAAGTTATAGGAGATTTCCCATCAAACGAAAGAGTTATGAAGGTATTGAAAAGTGAATTAGAAAATCGAAAATTTGATGTAATAGTGTATGAGCCGGAAGATTTTTCAAAGGGAGTAGACAATGTAACAGATATTAAAAACAAATATGATTTGGTTTTCTATATTGGTAATATAGAAAATGCTAGCAATAAGACTACTAATAGATTAAATTGGTACACCTTTTTTGGACAGGGGAATAATATACCTTGGTTTGTAAAAGAAGTACCAACACTTTTTGCAAGTATTGGTAACCCATATCATTTATTTGATGTACCAATGATGGAAACATACATTAATGGTTATGCAAATAATGATTATGTTTTAGAAATGTTGATTAAAAAGGTAGTAGGTGAAAGTAAATTTAAAGGGAAAAACCCAATAAATCCTTTTTGTGGTAGGGAAGACTTAGCTTATTAAGGAGAAATGACTATGAAAATAACTAGTTTAAAGACAAATCATATAAAAAATCCAATAGGATATCAATTAGACACAATATATCTTTCATGGATTGTTAAAAATGCTGGGGGAAAGTTTTGTAAAGAACTAAGAATTGTAGTATCAGATAACCTGAAGTTCGAGGAAAAACATATTGTTTATGATAGTGGAAAGCTATACAACTTTAAATATAATGGTCTAGAAGTTTCTTTTTCTTTAAAACCAAGGACTCGTTATTATTGGAAAGTGTATATGCTTGCTGATAATGGAGGTAAAGCGGTAAGTGATATAGCTTATTTTGAAACAGGTAAGTACAAAGAAAAATGGGATGCATCGTGGATTACAGTGGCTAACACAGAGGTAGCTATGCCTTGTATTTATAAAAACTTTAATGTTAAAAAAGAAATAAAACAAGCTAGGATGCACATCTATGGCTTAGGATTATATGAAGCTTATCTTAATGAAGAGATGGTATGCGATGAATATTTGTTGCCTGGTTATCATTCTTATGATTTAGTACAGGAATATCAAACATTTGATATAACCCCATATATCAATCAAGGTAAAAATGAGATTAAGATAATTTTAGGAAATGGATGGTATAAAGGGCGCTTTGTTTTTGAAGGTGGATATGAAAACTTATACGGGGATAAGGTTTTATTAATTGCAGAGATTTACATTGATTACATGGATGGTTCTGTAGATAAAATTATAACAGACAATACATGGGAGTCTAAAGAAACACATATTACAGAAAACAATATTTATGATGGTGAAACTATTGATAAAACAAGGCAATTAAATCAGCTTACTGTTTTAGAAGTTGAAGAATCCTATGATAAGTTAATAGAACGTATTAACTTACCAATAAAAAAGGTAGAGCAATTTAAGCCGGTAAGATTAATTGAGACACCAAAAGGAGAGAAGGTTCTTGATTTTGGAGAAATGATTACTGGGTGGGTAGAGCTTCTATGTAATGAAGCAAAGGGCCATAAAGTTAGCTTATATTATGGTGAAATAATGCAAAAAGGTAATTTCTATAATGAGAACTTACGAACAGCAAAAGCAGAATTTCATTATATAACAGATGGGATTCCTAGAGTTGCACGTCCCCATTTTACATATTATAGCTTTAGATATGTAAAGGTAGATGGTGTGGAAAATATAAATTTAGATGATTTTACTGCCTACCGGTTGATGAGTGACCTAGATGTAACTGGAAATATAACAACGTCTAATCCTTTAGTTAATCAACTTTTCGATAATACAATGAGATCACAAAAATGTAATTTTTTAGATATTCCGACAGATTGTCCCCAAAGGGATGAAAGACTAGGATGGACAGGCGATGTAACTATTTTTGCATCTACCTCTTGTTTTAATATGAATACCCCTGCTTTTTACGATTATTATTTAACCAATCTACGAAAAGAACAAGAACTATTAGATGGGGCAGTTCCATTTTTCGTTCCCTTTCCTAAGCCAGAGCATCATCATGGGATTAATCCTTTTCTAGTTTCAGCGGGTGTATCTCTATGGGGAGATGTGGCATGTGTGCTGCCATGGACATTATATGAACATTACCGCGATATGACTATGTTGCGTAAACACTATCCTATTATGAAATCTTGGGTTACATATGTAGAAAAACGGGCATCGCATAATAATAATCCTTATCTATGGCAAAATGATGACCAATTAGGGGATTGGTTGGCTCTTGA
>DUUM01000269.1 GCA_012841565.1 Candidatus Epulonipiscium sp.
AAACACATATATTGCATAAGCCTTACTAGTTGCTTATACAATATATGTGTGTCTTCATCATCATATGTGTGTTTAATTACAATCTAGGCCACAGGCACTAGCCCTGGTCCTTGCTTTACTTTAACTTATAGGTTACTGCAACGAAGCATAGCCCCAGCAAAAAAGTGATCTAAATAGGTATAAACCTTCTAGTCACAGGTGAGCCTGCACTATTATCTTATGACTGGGCCATACTTCCTATTGACTAAGCACTACTTCCCTCTAAGTGAGCCCTACTCCCTACTAGCAATTTAAAACAATCCACCTTAAGATAAATTTATATAAAAGAATGGGGGTTCTTAAAAAAATGATTACTATTAAAAAAGATCATCTACCTATTGGCCATAAAAAACGATGTCAATATTTACAAAGACCAATATACATCACTGTTCACAGTACAGCCAATCCAACTAGCACCGCACAAAATGAGCGTGCTTGGCTCACAAACCCTAATAATAAAACAGAAACTGGCTTTCACTATGTAGTTGATGAAAAAGAAGCTATTGAGTGTATTCCCCCTAACGAAGTAGCCTGGCATGCAGGGGATAATAAAGGCCAAGGGAATATGGCTAGTATAGGGTTAGAAATTTGTGAAAGCGGCAATAGAGAAAAAACCCTGGAAAATGCCATAAAACTTATCCAGCATTTAATGAAAGTTCATAAGATCACAAAAATAGCTCGCCATTATGATTGGTCCAAAAAAAATTGCCCCCGTATTTTAAATAAGAAGGGGGACTGGAGTGAATGGAATATTTTCCTTACTAAGATTCAGCAAACAAAAATTAAACCAATAAAATCCGAATATGTAAAGGCAATTGAAGTTTTAATCAGATATAACATTATTACCTCCCCTGGCTATTGGAAGGCTGAAGAAAATAAAAACATACATGCTCTTATTATAAAAACAGCTAGGGTTCTAGAAACTGGCCTTTGAGCTTGCTACTATGTATTCTTAAAGAAATAAGTAATTTGATAGGACAAAACACCAACTACTGACCCGGCACTATCAATGACCACATCCATAACCTGTCCCGACCTCCCTGGGATAAACAACTGGTGCAGCTCATCACTAATGGCATATAGGACGCATATGAGAAGAGCTACCATTATCCCCTTACCTTTATATCCTCTTGTAGCATTAGCTACTAGAACACCTAGGACTAAGTAAGCAAAAAAATGTGCATTCTTTCTAACAAAGTGATGGAATGATTCAAATCCTAAGCTTAAATCAGGTGCGATTTTATTGATGATATTCATAATAAGCTCTGTTAAACCAGAACTTAAATTACTAGACTGAGCCGCTGGTTGATGGGATAAATAGAATATTAAAGCCATCCAGGAGATGGCCAGTAACCATGGAAATACCTTTTTATTTTTTGCCATCTTTCACTACCCTACACTTATTTACTTATCATATTTAGACCATTTGCAACCAAGACTCGCTAATAGTTGCTGGTTAGACTTTACTATAGAGAACTCCCACCTGTTATATATGATGCCCTTTCTTGGCGTACGGTCCGACCCCTAACAATTCTAAATTTTTACTACAGGCTCCTTAGTCACTTTTGAACGAGTAACAATCTTATTAAATTTACCACGTTTACACTTTTCCTTAATTCTATATCTATTATTATTCAAAAAGAATCCCTCAATCTCCTCCGCCTTATACCCATCAGCAAAATATTTAGTTGCCACTTCAATTTTATATTTTTCACATGCCAAAACAGTATTGTAGACAACGAAAACCATGGACTCTATATCGCTCTTTGAAAAGTATGTAGAAAAAAATATCAATCTTCCTGAAACGCCAAATGGTAAAATCTCACGCCATAAGTCAGCTAAATCAATTGGTTCAAGGATACAATCCTTATATATCTCTGGGCATCTT
>DUUM01000270.1 GCA_012841565.1 Candidatus Epulonipiscium sp.
ACCACAGAAGAAGTTGCTTTTCCTCCAAGGGCATCATTTTCCACCTTTTGGGTTACCCCTTTCATCTTTGTTTTAAAATGAGGGGGATATCCTAAGAAATGATGGGATAATAATTCTTTTATTTCTTTTTTTCTTAATTCCCATTCTTCTACATTACTTACTTTCGATCCATCTGAAAACCTCAGGTAATCTGGCAACTTCCGATCTGCTAGTTCTTTATATAACACTCATTTTCCTCCTATCTTATAAGTTGTTTTGTATGCAATCTATTAAAAATTGGTCTATATTTGCATTATAAGTCCTTCTTCCTTCTAATAGCAAACTAATAATAGTTAACTTTCCTTTGCCCATTTCAACTTGTTTTACAAAAGGCAAGTGGCCTTTAGCCCCTGATGCACTGTCAAACCCTTTTTTTGCGTAAGAGTAAACTAGGTTTTTACCATCTTTATTACACTCAATACTTTGTTTTCCTGTAAAATCTATATAATCCGCATTTTTATTATATAGCATGGTAAAGTGATACTTTTTTGTACTTTCATCTGTGGCTGCAAAGAAAACTGCTGGACAAGCTTTAGTTTTAATTTCCAAACTGCCTATTTCAACTTCTACTGCCTCTTCATCTGGTAAAATCAAAACTGCATTGCCACCATTATTTAAATATAAGGCAAGATCTACTTTATTAACAGCCTCTAAATCTGAAACTACAATGGTATCAGCACCATTTATATCTTTTATTGCCTTTATTTTATAAGCATCTGCTAATGCATTTGCATGATCTCCAAAACAGGCAACCTTATAATCATCTTTTACAATGGCTTCTACTGGTGGATAAACGGCAAATTCCATTCTCTCTGTATTCATAAGATTCCCATCTAAATCCATTACACATGCATGTAACTGTACAATAGACTCTTTCTTTACTTTTGGCATTAATGCGGGAATGATCCCTACACATTTTGCCGTAACCTCATCTACATTGGCAGTAAGCTCATAAGAAGACTCAGCTTTACCATCTATAGATACACTTGTAACAATTTTAGCTTCCTGAGCTTTTGATAAGTCATTTAATAGCCATGCCTCTACATCAATTGTTTCTCCGCTATATACATAACGGCGATCACACCGTAGGTTTACGCGAAAGGGAACAAGAGAATCTGCGTATGCAAAGTAAGAAGGTTTCGGTACCCTATCAACCCCAACCAAAGTCTTCATCCACCCAGATGGCCATGCATCGATTAAGAGGTGAATGGCAATATGATTGATACAATCAGCACGCCTTCTAAAGGCATCTGTCATCATAGATGTTGCATTGGCTTGGTGTTTTTGACTTTCTTTAATCCAGTTTTTCATGGTTCTTTGCTCCTGGAACCAATCCCCATGTAAAGAGTTAGTTTGAGCACGAACAATCTTATCTGGATACCAGTTGCCCTCTTTATCTGTGGCAAGCCACTCTTTAGGATAATCTTTTATCATCACGTCATAATGATCCAGTCCTTCTGCTCCGTATTCCCCACAACCAATCATCCAGCCTTCTTTTACTGGTGGCAAATATCCCTTATATAACTTACCTATTGGCTGAGCATGATTGGTGTACCACATGGTATAGCAATGGAAATCTGGCATCCCCTCACTGGTAGGAGGATCATAATCTCCTTCTACATTTTTAATCACACGGTCAGGATTTTTAATATAAATGACCTTCCGTGCTGCTGCAAAAAATGCTTCAAGTTCATCTCGAAGTAAATGTCTATGACCTTTTACTTCATAACGCTTTGAAAACTTCCCTTCTGGATCCGAAGTACGACGAATACAAACTGGTTCATTAATAAAACTAACCATAATGGTAGAGGGATGACTTCTAATGAGATGTTCCATTTCCTCTGTTTGACGAATGACTTCACATACTTGATTTCTTCTAAGGAAACTAAATAAGGGCATGTCACATTGATTCATCATGCCAAGCATATCACAGTAGTCATATATTTCTTCTTGTACTGGTCGTTGTGTAATGCGGTAATAGTTCATATTACATA
>DUUM01000271.1 GCA_012841565.1 Candidatus Epulonipiscium sp.
ATACTATGTTACGGATGAATCCAGCAAGGTATAAGAACGGTGACAATTTAAGGTTTTATACAGAAATAAGATTATACAAATGAATAAAAAATAAAGGGGAAATTATAATATTTTAAGTAAAGAAATAATATTCGATGTAAATAATAATCGAAAAGTAATGTATTATAGAATTGAAAATGTATTAGATAACGGAACAAGAGCAGTCAATGAATATTATGAAGAAGTATAAATTTTTTGTGTTATTAGTTGTAATGACTATTATTGGATTAGCATCTATATATAAGCTTACAGAAATATATGATAAAAGATTAGTTTTGAAAGCTTTTGATAATACAAATAAAGTAATTATTGAAATGGGTGTCAATACTATAAAGATATCCAATAGAGATAATATAGATAAACTAATAAATCTCCTTGATATTGAATCTTGGAATAAATTGATATATTATAAAAAAATCTTTCCCTTTGACTTTTATAATATTTGATGAAGTTGATATAAGAGTTTATCAAGATGAAGATACTATCAATATAAGTTACGAGGATAAAATTAATTATTATAGGGTAAGAAAAGAAATAAAAGATCAATTAGCTGAATTTATTAATACTAATTAATTCTGATTTAGTCTAATAAAACAGCATTATAAATTGTCTAGTTAGATTAGTCTATACATAAATACAATTTGGTTTAAGATTAGTTAATTAATTTCCAATAAAAACATTTTATTTTAGATTAACTAGATTTTTAATTTTGTATTCAATTTTGGTCACTTGAGGAAGAAGAATCACTTCTAACCAGCGTTGACAGTATCACAAATATCAGAAAAGAGAACCAAATGAAAATGCGTGGATACTTCTGGAGGTTATGGGATTTAAATGTTATGTGCATTAGCTACACCAATAAAAAATGTGGATATAGATGTTTTAGACTTTTATGAATCTGAGAATATGCATTATTTTGATTATATTCCAGAAGATTTAATTAAAAAACACCAAGAAACAATTAAATTGGCAGATTTGTATTTAAATAAGCTATATGGAGACAATGCAATGTTATCAACTGATGATAACTTTACATTAGACTTGTATTGCAAGGGTATTTTACTAGGCTTGTATTTAGATGTAGAAGACCAAGATATCAAAGCAGATTTAAGAAGTTTTACTAATGACGCAGCTCAATTTTATATTAATCTTCAAGCTATATCACTTTCTAGTGAAGATGTTCATCCAACAATGGAATCTACCGAACCACATGTATCAGATAATGCATCAATAACTCCAATGTTAGATGCAGGAAAATACAAGGTTAGTAATGCTGTTGCATATGCACGTAAATGGACAGAAGAGGGGAAAAAATTATCTAACCCAAATTATAATAGATATGATAGTGATTGTACCAATTTTATCTCTCAAGTGTTAGCTGAAAATGGAGTATCACAAGTACAAGGTTCCCGTAAAGACGATTCATCATGGTATTATTTCATTTGATACAAATTCAAATGATAATACATTTCATATTGGGCATACAGTCGTTATAACTAAAAAGGAAGGTAACTCGTGGGATAAAATTTACCTTACCTATCATTCTACAGACAGAGAAGACTATCCTGCTTCCAACCTAATAAATGCTGGATATTTACCTTATGGTTGGACAATAAACTAATACAAAAAGGAGGATTTATGAAAAAGGATTTTCTATCTAAGTCACTAAAAAAACGGATTGTTTGGGTGAGTATAGTTGTGGTTATTATTCTACTTTATGTGTCTAGTCAATTATCAGATAGTTTAAATGTATTTACGTTCTCCAAAGGAGTTATTGGTGTTGAGCTCCTAAATAAGGATTATGTTAAGTTAGATGAACATGTTTTTTTCTATAAAACAGGAAATATAACTCCTTTGATTGAATATTATGAAGTTAATGGATATGCTTTTGGCAACCAGTTTGGTGCAGGATATATTTTTTATCGAAATAATAAGAGATTCAATTTCACCACACAGGCAGTTACTCGTAGGCATTCAATTATGATAACGAAGTAGCTAATAATTATAAGGAAACCTTTGGAAAATGAGTTTTTAAGAATTGTTTATTATAACTTTAAGGACTTACTTGATTTATGCTTAGGACGTTGTTTGGAAAAAATGATAAGTAACATAGGATAATTTAGGACTTGATTTTACACAGAACCAAAATCAGAATACAAGAGGTATTATATTAAGTGTAAGCGTCAAATATCTCCTCACCTTTTATAGCACCCGGTTTTATGGAATAATAGCCTCATACACAAAAACAACATGTATGGAGGTAACAAATTATGACCAAGCTATCAAAAGAAGAAGAATGGCGTAGCCACATCGAAGCTTGTACCAGCAGTGGCCTGAGTGTTAAGGCTTGGTGCAAAGCCAACGATATTGTTCCCCACAACTACCACTACTGGAAAAGGAAATTCAAAGCAGCTGAAAACAACCCTAAAAATGACTTACCAGAGTGGGCTCCGCTTCTAACAAATGTCCCACAAGTAACCCAGCCTGAAACCACCCCTATAATACTGCACATCGGTGGCTATAAACTAGAGCTCACAGAGGGCTTTGATAAAAAGGTGCTCCTGGAGCTAATGAATCTACTAGCTAACCCATGTTAGAAGATATCCTACTAGTAGACCAAGTTTTTATTGCATGCGGGCCAACTGACTTTAGAAAAGCCATTGATGGGCTCGCTGCAATCGTTAGTGCTCAGTTTAAACTTGACCCCTTCTCCAAAAGCACTTACCTGTTTTGCAACAGGAAGAAAGATAAGCTCAAAGCTTTGATCTGGGATGATAATGGCTTTATCCTAATCTATAAAAGGCTTGAAGAAGGCAAGTTCCAGTGGCCTCAAACACCAAGTGAAGCGAGGCTAATAACCCACCAAGAAGTCCGGTGGCTCCTAGAAGGCCTATCCATTGATCAACCTAAAGTTCTTCGAAAAATCACTGTATCTGATGTATGTTAGCACCCTTTCTAAATGTCAAAAAAAGCGTCTAAAAACCTTGTAAAACCGGCACCTTTCTCTTCGTTTTAACTGTAAATTCCTCGCGATTTATGGTATTATTAAGACATGAAAACACCTATAAAATCCACGCCAAAACAAACTAAATACATAGAACAGTTAGAGGGGAAATGTAAATCCCAAGAAGAAAAGATTATCATGCTGGAACACAAACTGGATTGGCTAGAGGAGCAAATCCGCTTAAACCAACATAAGAAATTTGGCTCTTCTAGTGAAAAAACAACCTTCGAAGATCAGATGGGACTCGTCTTTAATGAAACTGAAGGCTTTCAAAAAGACGACCTACCAGAACCTACAATGGAAGAAATCACTTATAAAAGGACGAAAAAAGTCGGGCATAAAAATGAGATGCTCAAGGACCTCCCAACTGAAATAATCACATATGACCTACCTGTATCGGATCAAGTCTGCCCAGATTGTGGTGATCATCGCCATGTCATGGGCAAAGAAGTTCGCCGTGAACTTAAAATCATTCCTGCCCAAGTAGAAGTATTAGAACATGTCAGGTTAATCTATAGTTGCCGAAGCTGCGAGAAAACTGCGGATCATGTTTCCATTGCTAAAGCGACATGGCCAGAGCCAATTATAAAAGGAAGTATTGCCTCACCTTCTGCAGTCGCTCATATCATGACTGAGAAGTTTGTTAAAGGCACCCCGATTTATAGACAAGAACAAGATTTTAACAGAAACGGTATCCTATTATCTAGGCAGACAATGTCTAACTGGGTTAATCGTTGCTCTATAGAGTGGCTTGAACCAATCTATAGTGAATTAAAGGCAGACCTGCTAAAACGCGATCTACTGTGTGCCGATGAAACTACCTTACAGGTTTTAAATGAGCCGGGCAAAACAGCTACAAGTAAATCCTATATGTGGTTATACCGTACAGCTGATGATGGACTGGATAGACCTATTGTGCTTTATGAGTATCAACCATCTAGATCCGGTAAGCATCCTAAACGTTTTTTAGGAGACTATAGTGGTTTTATTCACGCAGATGGTTATGCTGTTTATCATAATCTTTCTCCGAATATCACTATTTGCGGTTGCCTCTCGCACGCGAGACGAAAGCATGAAGAGGCTCTTAAATCTATCCCTAAAAATCAACAGATAGGTTCGGGAGCCGCTATTGGCAAGAGCTACTGTGATAAGTTGTTTCGCATTGAGAAACAACTAGTGGATGTAACACCTGAAGAAAGATACGAGAAGCGACTTGAACTGGCAACGCCAGTATGGGACGCCTATTTAGTATGGCTTAAAAAAGTAAAGCCACTGCCACAGTCGGCTTTAGGAAAAGCAATAACTTACAGTTTGAACCAGTGGAAGTATTTACAGAACTATATGTTAGATGGCCGATGTGAAATTTCTAATAACCGGGCGGAGCGAAGTATCAAACCATTTGTTATTGCAAGGAAGAACTTTTTGTTTGCCAACACGACGCGTGGTGCTACTGCTAGTGCGATTACTTTTAGCTTAATTGAAACCGCTAAAGAAAACAACCTGAATCCATTCGAGTATTTAAAATATATCTTTGAAGAACTACCAAACATAGATTTCAAAGGAAATCCTGATGTGTTAAAGAACTATCTGCCGTGGGCAGATCTACCAGAGCAATGCTACAGTAAAAAGAAAAACTAATGGAATAACCTCTGGCTATGTGTGGGAGTTATTTTGCTATTTGACGCTTACTGATAAAGAGCCGGGAAGAAAAGATTAAACCCTATGTTATCTATACGAATAACCAGCTAGAAGACCTGATTGTAAAAATGCCCAGGACAATTGATGAATTATATGGGGTAGTTGGATTTGGTAAGGTAAAAACAAATAAATATGGAGAAGATATTATTAGGATTATCATGAAGTATACCGGTTAGAAGTTTAATATAGCAAAGTAAAAGTGATGAAGGATTGTCCCCATGGGAGGAGACTAACTAGTGGATGTAGAAAATCATTTAATTTTTATAAAAAGTGAGGATAAAACAGAGCAAAAAAAATACTGTGAATACCTAGATGGCAAATGGAAAGTAAGGTATTACAATAGCAATAAAGCATACACTTACAACCACATAGATATTGTATGGTATAAAAATCCAACTATCATCGATCCAGAGACACATATTTTATATCACCATAATGAGCCAGTATCAGGTGTTATTAAGATCATCGATTTTATTTATTACCTTAGAATTATCTTTAAAAATGGATATAAAAAGGTTTATAAAAAATCAAGTATTGTCATTGAAGAAACTTGTTCAGGCAATAAAGCTGCTACTAACTGTTTTGACTATCTAAAAAGATTAGCAGATTATAACAACTTTTTACGCAGACAGTATGACAAGATTCTAACCATCAGTCCTCGCAGTGTTTTAGCAGCCTATTTAGAGAAAAAGCCATTGGCGAAACAAGAAGATTCAGCTGTCCAACCAATTTTTCCTTTTGGATTTAATTTAAGTCAGAAAGAAGCCACCAAAAAAGCGTTAAGCAATCAACTGAGTGTGATTGAAGGACCACCAGGAACAGGAAAAACACAAACCATCTTAAATATTATTGCAAATGCAATTATTCATAACCAGACTGTGGCTGTTGTTTCTAACAATAATTCTGCAACTGCTAATGTCTTTGAAAAACTTCAAAAGTATGATGTTGATTTTGTTGGGGCATATTTAGGAAATAAAGATAATAAGGAAAGGTTTTTTGCAGAGCAAACCGGTGAATATCCCAATATGGCCAGCTGGGAGTTGCCCGATATAGAAATCAAAAAGATACAAGAAAACCTACTAGCTTCAGGTCAAAAATTAGATCAAATGTTAGCCTATAAAAATAGGCATGCCTTATTAAAACAAGAACTAGCAGCATTACAAATAGAGCGGGAATATTTTAAGCAATATAATATTCAACCAGATATGAAATGGCCCAAGTTTACTTCCTTTTTGCCCATAAGTGCAGAAACTGTTTTAGCAATCATTCTGAGATACCAAAGGAATGTGAAAAATGGACGGATGACATTGGGTGGGAAATTATTTAACCTCTTTGCTTATGGTATATATAACTTTAAGTTTTATAGGAATAGGCCGGAAGAAATTGTGTGTTCATTGCAGCAAATGTATTATCATAAAAAGTGCCAAGAGCTAGAAGATGAAATTGACCAATTATCAAGTCGCTTAAGTGACTATCACTTTGATCGGGAAATAAAGATAGCTAGTGAAAATGCTATGAAAGTATTCAAGGCTGTACTTGGGAAAAGATTCAACCCTAATCCTAGCAGACCGCTATTTTCGGAAGATATTATTTGGAAAAATACCACGGCTTTCGTAAAAGAATATCCAGTTATTTTAAGTACAGCCCACTCGCTAAGAAGCTGTGCAAGTGAAAACTTTATGTTTGATTATGTCATCATTGATGAGGCTTCCCAAGTTGATTTGGTGACAGGCGCACTGGCCCTATCGTGTGCTAAGAATGCTGTAATAGTCGGGGATTTAAAGCAACTGCCAAATGTTATCACATCTGAAGTTAGACAGATTACAGATCAAATATTTCAGTCCTATCAACTACATAAGGCTTATAATTATGCAGATCATAGTCTGCTGTCCTCATGTATAAATTTATACGATGATATTCCCACAACTCTCCTCAAGGAGCACTACAGATGCCATCCTAAAATCATAGGATTTTGTAATCAAAAGTTTTACAACAATGAGCTAATTATATTAACAGATGAAAAGGCCAATGATCAGCCATTGTTGGTATATAAAACAGTTAAAGGGAATCATGCAAGAGGTAATTGTAATCAAAGACAGATTGATATTATCTTTGAAGAAATAATGCCCCACCAAAAGATTGACGAGGCAGTCCAGTCGGTTGGCATTATTTCACCTTATCGTCTACAAATGAGTATTGCGGATGAAAAGAGCCAGGTGAGCGGAGATTTAAGCCACCAAGTGCGGAAGATGAAGCCACTCAGTGCGGAAGATGAAGCCACTCAGTGCGGACAAAAGAGCCACTAGAATAAAAAGCTATTCTAGCGGCCCTTTAAAACTTATTATTAAGCGTTCTCTATATTACTTAGGGCCAGTTAAACCATGACGTTCTCGCATGGAAATATCACCATCAACTAGGATTTTATAAGAATCATGGACAATTCTGTCCATAATTGCATCAGCTACTTGTGCTCTTCCTAACTTGGAATGCCAGCCTTCTGGCGCAAATTGAGAGCAGAAAATAGTAGAGGCTCTTTTTAACCTTGCTTCAATAATCTCTAATACATGAAGAACATGCTCTTCAGAAAGCTCTGTTAGCATCCATTCATCTATAATCAATAAGTCAATTTTTCTATACTTTTGAAGCAATTTACGGAAGCTACCATCAGCTTGATGTTTCGCTAGGGTTAATTCATCGAGTAATTCTGGTAATCTAATGTACTTTACCTTATAAAACTGGCGACATGCATGAACGCCAAATGCATTGGAAATCCAAGTCTTTCCGTTGCCTGATGCACCCATTAAAATGATGTTATGATGATTTTGAATATAGTTTCCTGTTGCTAGCTCCAGAATTTGTTTTTTATCTAGCCTTCGATCAGGATGATATTCAATATCTTCAATTGCAGCTGTTGGATCATTGAATGTTGCCTGCTTAATGAGTCTTTCTAACTTATTAGATTTTCTACGGTCATATTCAAGGTCTACTAATAAATTGAATCGGTCATCAAAGTCCATGGTCTGATATTCTTTGTTAGCACTCTGCTCTTGATATAATTCGGCCATTGCATTCATTCGCATTTCAATTAGTTTGCGTAAGGTTTCTTGGTTCATCATAGGTCATCTCCTCCAAAGTATTTAGCGCCACGGACAAAGCCGTAACTTTCATCATTAATAGGGGCATGATCTGTATTATTTTTTTTATTTTTATTGCGCTTTTTATTTCGTTCCAATATGCTTTTAAAAACAGAAATCGTCGGATTTGTTGATACTTTCAGCAGTGTTTGGGTTGCTTTCTCCAATTCACTATCTGTATACTTCTTAGATAAGTTTCGCAGTGTGGCAAGAATGTTTAACGCTTTCTTTTCCACATTTGTATCTAAGATATAAGAAACGAATTCTGTCATAGATGGTCCGATAGTTTCTGCCCACAGCTTATTGTTATCTGGATTATGGTCTAGATATAGGCGATGATTGTCTGGCATATGGTCCTTGTTGGTAGAATACTGACCTATTTCACCTTTTAATCGTTTATGAGATGCAATTCTGCTCTCTTTGAAGTAAACTTCTATTAGATCTGTTGTTATCCGTATATCGACACGCTCACGGACATAGTCGTAAGGAACAGAATAATGCATGCGTTCAACTTGAATGTGATAGTTTAGGCCGACGGTTGCGACTTTCCATTGTGAAAGCTTATAGCGTGTTTGTGGAAGTGGTTGAAGGTAGGATTTCTCTTCTTCCACAAAAATCGATTTACGGAACCCAGGTCGTTTTTGAAATTGAGTCGTGTTAATTTCTTCTAACTTTTCAAAAATACGGTGGTTTAAATCTTCGATATGAAAACATTGATAATTTCTTAGTGATGCAATAATTTGCCTCGAAATATGGCCCACAGTTCCCTCTACACTTGGCTTGTCCTTTGGCTTTCTAACACGGCCAGGAACGATTACAATGCGGTAGTAATCAGCTAGTTCACGGTAGGCTTCGTTTAGAATAGGCTCACTACGTGAGGCCGTTGTAACACCTGTCTTTAGATTATCTGGAACCAATGTTTCAGGAACGCCACCAAAATATTCTAAGGCATGGATATGAGCAATTAGCCAGTTAGCCGATTTCATATCTAAAAATGCTTCTACATAACTGTATTGACTGTAAGGCAATGTTGCAATAAAAACATAAGCCTTAAGATCTTCACCAGTAGAGCGGTCTGTCACCTTAAGGGTTGAACCAGCCCAGTCTACCTCCATAATCTCACCTGGTTTTCTGCGTATTGGCATTGTTAGCTTATATTTCTTGGCATACTTTCCGTATTTCTCACAAAAAGTTCGGTATGCATAAGGAATTTTCTTGCTCTCACGCGCTAGCAAGGAATATTCAAGATGCAATAAACTTAAAGTGACATTCTTTTTTTGTAGCTCCTTGTGGACAATTTCCCAGTCGACAGGGAAAAACCCCTTTTCTATGGCTTGTTTCTCTGGGAAAAGAAGTATTTCTAGCCATGGGTTCGTCATGGTATCATTCAAGTTTTCAATTTCTAGTTTCTTGGCACGCTGGATAACTTCAGAAATCTTGTTTCTTGAATGACCTGTGCTGGAGCTGATCGTTCTTTGGCTAATGCCATCAAAGTGAAGCTCCAAGATCTTACGATAATTAATCATAAAAAAACCTCCTATATAATAATTGTCATGCTTTAGTGCATGCAATCTTATTATACAAGAGGTACTATGTGAAGTGGCTCTCTATTCCGCAGATGGTGGCTCTTTTGTCCGCAACAGGTGGCTTAAATCTCCGCTCAAGTGGTCTTATCTGTCCGCCATATTCAACAAACAGATGCCCTGCAAAAAGCCATTGCTAGCCGTAACATAGAAGCTGATACAGTTCACAAATATCAAGGACGTGAAAAGGATATTATTATTCTTACAACGGTTGCAAATGAAGTAGAAGCTAATGATTTTGTTGATAACTCAAACCTTATTAACGTTGCCGTTTCACGGGCGGTAGATCAATTAATTGTTGTGGTTTCAGAAGGCTATCAGCAGTGGGAAGGCACTAATATTGGGGATTTAGTAAGATATATCAAATATAATAATTTTGAAGTTATCCAGAGCGAAATATATTCTGTATTTGATTTGCTTTATCATTCTTATTCTAACAAGTTATTAGAATTTATAAAAAGTAGCAAAAGGGTATCTGAGTATGAATCGGAAAACTTAATGAATGAACTCATAGAAAAAGTACTGTCTTCTACTGAGTTTCAACATCTTGACTGTGTTATCCATCAACCTCTTAGAATGCTTATAAGGGATACAAGTAAATTAAATGATGATGAATATCAGTATGCCATGAATATACTCACCCACACAGATTTTGTGATTTTCAATAAAGTGGATAAAATGCCAGTACTCGTTGTTGAAGTAGATGGGTACGCATATCATGCAGATAATCCAAAGCAACTTAAACGGGATAAAATGAAAGATGACATTTTACGCAAATATGGCATTCCCATTTTGAGATTGGGAACCAATGAGAGTGGTGAAGAAAGTAGATTGAAGCAGGCATTAAGGGGAAGATAGTGTAAAGTAGGTTATGAGAGATATTAGATAATATATTGAAGATGTTTTTTCCTATGAACTTCTAGAAATAATCGAACACATTGACCAAGCGGGGACTATAGCAAAAATCCATGAGACCTTAGAGGGTAAAGAAGTATAATGGGATTATAGAAAATTTGATATTGAGTTTTTGAATAAGGTAACGGCTATGGATGGATCAAATGAGCTATGTAAAATTGCCAGCAAGTACATCGCTAAAGAATACATCGAAATAAGAATGGGGAAAGGTATATCACGTAGGGTGCAGGGGGCTCCTTGACATATAGGGTATATAAATGCTAAGAATGAGAGAAGTTGGAATAAAGTCAAAGAATCCTATGAATAGTGGCTGCTTATACGTTATTGTTTTTTATCAGGAAGGATCTAAAATAAACGTTGTTTAGTTTCATTGAGGTTAATCCTATGAAGACTTAATAGTTTGAGGTCAGACCCTCCTTGGCAGTGGGGAGTGTCCACTGCTAAGGTAAAGGGAAGGTGTAGTGGTTTATATCTAAATGTAGCTACTGTTAGACATTGATGAAAATCACCTGGGTTTTCTGAACATTAGAAATACCTGGGATGATATCAGATAGAAAGAAAAAGGAGTATTATATAGGGGGTAAAATACTATGAAGATAAAAAAGATTAAAATTAAAAATTTTAAAAGTATAGTAGATATTACTATAGAGTGTAATCCATTATTTAATGTAATAATTGGTCAGAATAATATTGGTAAAACAACTATATTAGAGGCTGTCTTACTATGGAAGAAATGTTTTGATAAAAACATACAAAGAAAAGGAAGAAAGTTTTATTCAAATGTTAAAAATATACACTTTCAAGAATTATCCTTTTTACGTATTACAGATGATACGGATTTATTTAATACTATTAACAATAAAAAGGCTGATATTGAGGTTGAATTAGAATTTGATGATGAGGGTGATATATATAATTTAGGGTTTAGATTAACTAAAGTATATAATATTGATAATGCTTATTTTCAACTTCACTATATTGAAAAGAATGAATTTATTAGATTTGAAACAGTTTCAGACAAATATAATAAAAAGATAAAAAATATTATTGTTATTTCAGAAAGCAAGCCTATAGCCAACATAATAACAAAAGAACCTTATATGTACAAAGCCCAAATAGTCTCAAAACTTAGTAAAGGTAAGGGGTTTGAAGTTTTAAGCAAGGCTCTTTGCTACGCAAAATCGCCTATGGGGACTGACCCCAAACAATTCTAAAATCGCCTATGGGGACTGACCCCAAACAATTCTGATTTTCAGAGGAGAAGAGATAAAATGAAAAAGCAGCTTTATTTATTACTAACAGCAATACTAACAGTATCCTTGTTTGGGACCACTATTTTTGCCAGCGACAAAAAGCCAGCAATCATCAACGAAAGTGCCATGTTTATTGATGGTGAGCAGATTTGGGGCACAGGATTTAATGTAGGTGGGAATAATTATTTTAAACTACGGGATATCGCAGATAACTTATCCCAAACATCAAGCTCATTTGAAGTTACTTGGAACAGTGAGCGAAAGTTAATAGAGCTTGTTACAGGAGCCGCTTATACACAAGTAGATGACAAGGATTCTAAACAGTATTATAGAGGACGCAAATACTTTGGAACAGTGAACAATACAAAGTTTTTGCTAGATGGTAAGGAGCATAACCTGCCTGTTTTTCATATAGATGGGAGTAATTATTTTAAACTGAGAGACTTAAGTGAACTAGTTGCTTTTGATATGGTATGGAATAAGGAAGCGGGCCAGATATTACTGTCTTCTAAGCTGCCAAAGAATGCCTATAGGTCCACAACAGCCAATAACAATGATAATGGTGTTTATGGGAGTTTTCTTAGGTGGAGAGACACGGTTACTTCCTATATGACTCAAAAGTGATTACGGCCACTCAAATGTACCACTAACGCCATCTTATGTACCAGCCAGTGACAGAGTTCTTACCACTCAATGCCAAGCTATGTACCAACGACTAAATCCCTTTAGCTTAATAAAATTAATA
>DUUM01000272.1 GCA_012841565.1 Candidatus Epulonipiscium sp.
AATCATCCCTCAGTTGATTCTCAAAAGTTACAAGACTATGATTGTTTATCTTATTGATAGAATATATAGCCGACCCACCAATAAGAAGCAATAATATCAAGTTTCCCAGTACAGCAGCACCTACTATTTTTGTGCTAATTTTCTTCATGATTCTCTCCCCCTTTGCATATTAATACATTCTCGGAATTAGAAGGCCTTATTTCATAAGTCTTTTAATTCCTATATTTAAAAAATCACCCCACTTTTTATCAAAAAACACTTGACAAAGTGTCAAAAATTTGCGGCGAAGCCAGTTGAATATAAACTATATTTCAACTGGAGGCGATTTTTATGTTACCTATCACTACTGGCGGTCATTCCGCCTACCAAGATGCCTTTGTATCTGACTTTCTCAAGTTTTATCCTGATCCTTTTTCTCTGACTCAAGATACTTGGAAAATCATTACTCAGTTTTGGCACCTTGATCTATCTCTTACAGATTCTCTTTTAGCGGATCAGTATGCTAAAAAAGGTCCTCTTCCACGAGTGCCTTCTTGCATGATGCGTTCTTATCTACTTTCCTTAAAGCTCAAAGTAACTTCTGTTACAAGATGGGTTGCTATGATGCGTGAGTGCCCTCTTTATGCTATCTTAAGTGGTTTTTCCTATGGGGATACACCTGGCATCGGTACCTTTTATGACTTCTTTTCACGTTTGTGGCAATCAGATTCTGATAATCTTTCCAAACATGAACGTTACAAAAAACAAAAAGTAAAAAAGGGAAAGAATAAAGATGATAAGACACCTATTCCGTCACAAAGTATTTCTTCCAGGATGATTCCCTTTTTAGAGTCCCATCCCATAGAGCCAAACCATCCTTTTTCACTCATTTTTCGTCTTTTTAAAGCTCAGTTTCTTGATCATTCGTGTGAACTTGGGCTTATAAATCCCAATAAACTTGCTCTTGCTGGTGATGGTACACCAATCAAAACAGCTTCTTATCCCCGCAGTAAACGCCTTTGTGATTGTCGTGAACAAGGTATTTATAAGTGCAACTGCAAGCGATATTTCTCACAACCTGATACCAATTCTGGTTGGGATTCCTCGAGAGAATGCTATTTTAATGGGTATCATTTGTTTATATTTGTTGCCTCTGATTCTTTTAATGATTTACCTGTTTTCCCTATGCTAGAACGTGCTTCCAGACATGATATGCTTTCTTTTATGCATACTTTCTTTTCAATGAAATCATATCTTCCAAAGTTCTCTATTGAAAAGTTATTGCTTGATTCTGCTATGGATGCTATTTCAGTCTACGAATACTGTAAAAAAACTGATATTGTACCTTTTATTGATCTTAAAAAGACCAATAATGGTAACTACAAATATAAAGATACTTTTACCATTGACCCTGATGGTGTTCCGCGCTGTCGTTTGGGCTTACGTATGCATCATGATGGGATTGATTATAAAAGACATCGTTGTAAGTTTAGATGTCCTAAAGCCAATCGTAAAAAAGGATGTTTCTGTGAGTCACCGTGTTCTCCCGCTAAATACGGACGCACTGTGTATACTCAGCTCAAAGACAATCCTAGAATTTTCAACATACCGCCAAGGGATAGTAAACAATGGGAAAAAGAATATGATAGAAGAACTTCTGTAGAGCGTTCTAACAAGCGACAAAAACAAGATTATAAACTAGAAGGCGGCAAGCACCGCTCATCAAAGATGTGGTACTGCCGCCTCTATGGCATCATGATGCTACAACACCTTGATGCTTGGGAAATGCCGTCTGTAGATGCATTTCAAGAGTTATTTACAAAGCTAGGTGCTTAGTAAACTACAATACCTATTTTAAAACATAGTAGCCACTATGTCTATTTGTTATGCGAAAAATTCTTCTTTTCATATCTAGATTAGTATTATTTGGTTTTCAATCTACAGTAGCATTAAACTTCTCTAATTCCGAAAGTATATCTACCTATTGGTTAATGTTTATATCTTATGTTTACATCGTAGCATGGTTATTGTGCATTTAAAATAGTTCATTCTTACGATTCATATAATATTATTACGATACGTTGTATACTTGCACAAATACCTATATTATATCACAAAATTGTTATCTATAGCATACATACAAAAAAGGCATAGAGCCCTGCTCTATGCCTAAATGGTCTGACCCCAGACTATTCAATTACCCACCCCTCTACGCAAAATCCCCCCAAACTTCTAGTCTGAGGGAACATAAATACACTCAAATATTCTTCTAAAAGCCCGCAAGCCTTTGTATCTAGGCTATTCTTGCCCTATCCTTACGACCATCTCAACGTGCCATAATTAGTTTAAACTATTTGTTGTTTCGCATATTTAATA
>DUUM01000273.1 GCA_012841565.1 Candidatus Epulonipiscium sp.
AGCTTACTGAGCTTATACAAAAGACCTCTAGAAAAGGGCTTGTTTGGGCTACCAATATTTATAATACGCTGATTGACGTGGCCCAAGATGCTATGAAAATCTGTTTTTCATCCACAGATGCTACGGCTAAATCTTTTAGAATCATGGCACTCTACGATTCGTATACCACACAAATTGCTAGTGTTGAGTCTCAAATACATCAATTTATAAAGAGCCAGCGTGTTTCTGACGAGCTTTAAAACTGTGTTAGGTTACTTGATACCATTCCTGGCATTGCCTTTATGACAGCTGTTACCTTGATCGCTGAAATAGGAGACATTAATGCTTTTAAAAAACCTAAGCAACTCGTTGCTTTCTTTGGCATAGATCCTTCCGTTAATCAATCCGGAAAGTTCAATGGTACTAAAATCGGCCGTAAGGTCTTAAGTTGCATAATATCGTTGCTTAAAATGCTTACACCTTAGTCCATTGTTCGATTTTCGAAATGGCTTGTTTTCTATGCGCTTTTTTAGAAATAAAATATTTTCATTTTTTTAAAGTTAGCTATTGACTTTTACTAGCTGGTCTATATATCCCTATTATTTTATGATAACACTATTATACTCTATCTTCTGTTAATTTGCATGTGTATTTGATACTATTTTATCAATCTTCACAAAGAGTACTAACTCCTGTAGGAGGCTGGTGTTATGGCTACTTTATAATCTTTCAAATCCTATACGCTCCTACACCGCATAACCCGGTTCAGCACAATAATTGTAGTAAATCATTTCAGATAACCTATGGGAATTCCAATTATCGCATTGACTGAAGCTGTCTACTATATATTGCTATCCCTTATAGAACCCTTACACGGTTATGGGATTATGCAAAATATAGAAGTACTATCTTCCGGGCGGATAACTTTGGCGGCGGGAACTCTTTACGGCGCAATTAACACAATGCTTGAAAAAGGCTGGATCAAGGCATTACCTGAAAAAGAAGACAGCCGTAGAAAAGAATATATAATAACAGACTTGGGCCAGAAAGTTCTTGAAGATGAAATTGTACGTCTGCAAGAATTACTGTCAAATGGCAAACATATATTAGGGGGGGTTGAAATGAGTTGGGGGTATTTTAGGAAAAAGACAGATAGCAGTGACTTTCATTTGTATTCCGATAACACCTCTCGTATCAACTATTTAAGGTTCTAGTTCGTTTGGTTCTAATTTAAGTCTTCAAGTTCTTCTTTGCTTTCTATTTCTTCTGTTTCCTCTACTTCTTCTTTAGGTACTTCTGGTATTTCTGGTATTTCTGGTACAATTGGTTTTGGTGTGTATGGTATTTTTCTTTGGACTGAGGTATTTACTTGGCTTGCAAATATTATTGGAACGTTTTTATTTTTTTCCCAGATACTTTGGTATCTGAAGAATGGTAAGATACTGTGCCGTCAAATAATCTTTCTTGGCAAAGCTCAACGAGGGCTTTTGTTTCTGGCTCTGATATCATAGAAGGTCCTTTATAACCTTCTACCGCTAAAATAGCTTCACCTTGAACAGATTTTCCGATTTCAAAAACCTTTATTGTATCTGGGTACCTTTCCTTTAATGCCATAATCGTTTTATTGACTGATTTTGAAAAATTAACTGATTCGTAAATACTCTGTGGTTTTACAATCTCTCCTGCAAACACCGTTTCAATACATATAAGACTTAACAGTATAATAGCTATAACCCTTTTTTTCAATAAAATCCCTCCTGGTAAATTCTAGTCATGACAACTAACCACGCTAAAGCTTTCTTTTCATAAATAAGACTTTTTGCTACGCCAAAATCCATGGAAACACCCCTCTATTTTTTTTATTCACATCATTATACTCTGCTGACAATTTATTGGCATTTGATTTGCATGCTTATTTGATACTATTTTGTCATATTTTGTAGAATAAGATTGTAAAATGGCAGGAACTTTCTAGGGCGTAATTACAAAAAAGGACTTGTCAGTACATATCATATATACTGGCAAGTCCTTGCATTATTTTAATTCCATTTCTTCTAGTATGTTTAAATACTTTTGTTGGACTTCTTCTTGCTGTGCTCTTTGCTCAAATTCTTCACATTCTCTGTAAATCTGGTCTAATGTATCTTTGTCTAAATTATTTATTGCATAGGTATATACAACTGCATCTTCTTTATCAATATGCCTGGTGAGTAGGTCACAATAGGAAATCGCATTTGCAATAATATCTAGTTTGGACTCCTCATCGCCATCAATGACTCTTTTTACAGCTGCTTCTAGTTGTTGAATATGCAATCTACCAAGATCATGCTCGACCAACATTCCGTAAGTAATAAGCTTTTGCCCTATTAAACCCAGCTTATCCTTCATTTGATTAAAGAGTAATTTTTCTTCTTTGCCGTGGTGATGTCCATCAACATAATTTTTCAAAAAATCAATAATGATAAAAAATCTTCATAATCAATCTCTTCATTCTTTAATATTCTATAACAGTACTTACGCATTACTGTTAGCATTCTTTTTGCTACTTTATGTTCTTCTACCATAATTTCTATGCCATTCATCGGATATCATCTTTTCTCATTTTACTATAATATTTTGTCCTTAATTACTATTTTATATGAATTTTAAAAAACCATCTATGATTAGAATCACAAATGGTTTAATTATATAGTGTAATTTTTTATATTTCCTTCAAAAGAATCTCACTAATATCTAGCCTAGGCCTAGGAGAAGGTGATTGGTCTGGATAACCAATTGGTAGCAGGGCAACAACTTCATATCTCTCATCAAGCTCTAGAAGGCTGCTAACCTTTTCTTTATCAAACATCATAACCCAGCAGCTGCCACAAAAGGGAGTGATGTACATTCTTTCAACTTTGCTTTTGCCTCATCACTTTTAATAACAACATAACGTGCAGGTTGTAGATTTGTACCCGATGGCGCTAATCGGCCAGCTTCGATTAATTCATTAATATAGTCCTCAGGTATTGGATCAGGTTTAAACTTTCTGATACTTCTTCTAGATTGTATCGCTTCTAATAATTTCATAAAACACCTCTTTAGTTTTTATAGTTGTATAGCAAGTTTGGTAACTAGATTATTATAGTATACCTTGTTTTGGTCCGTTCTATTGGCCTCTCTTCTTTTACAATTAGCTTGATTGGCTTCAATTGCTTTAATAATTGCATCAGCTTGTTCTTTGGTAATTGTCCCCACTGCTACTTGTTCGTTAAGATCGTCTTTCTTAAGTTCAATTCTTTCTTTCCCCAACTTATCTAACATCCCTGCTTGGTCTGCAATTGTACCATAGGTTTCATTTAAGTCTTGTGTTTCAACCACAAAATTCTCCTCTATTGTGGCTGTGAAACCAGCCATTGTTTCTGCAGGCATTCTATATACAGATGCCCCAAATGCAGTAACACTTGTTGCTCCGATTGCAAGGATAATCCCACCTAATACATTCATTTTTTTAAAGTTTTTCATGTTCATAACCTCCTAGGTTCTATTTACGATTAGCAGTTTATTTTCTGCTATAGGTATATATTACCTTTAAAGTATGGCAAACATGTGTCTTAAGTTTTCTCTTTTTGTGACGTACTGTGGGGTTGCAAGTCAAAAATGAATTTTGCACCTTCACCTTGGGTGCTTTCAGCTGTTAATTTTATATGATGCCGATCAGCAATGTTTTTTGCAATAGAGAGCCCCAGTCCTGTTCCTGTTTTATTTTTCTCTGAACGTGATTTGTAAAACCGATCAAAAATATAGGGTAAATTTTCTGCTTCTATGCCTATTCCCTGGTCCTTAATATAAAGTCTATTATTTTCAAGAACCAACTGAACGATTTCATTTTTAGGCGAAAACTTAATGGCATTGTCAAGAATAATCATGATCATTTGACGAATTCTACCGTAGTCTCCTATGATTTTGTAGTCACTCATGTCTTTCCTAACCATAATGCTTACGCCCCTTTTGTTAGCAAGATGATTAGCACTTCTTGTCACCTCTTCAATCACATCAAAAAGTGAGATTTCCGTTTTTTCAATGACAAAGTCCATACTTTGAAGTTTTGAAAGTTCCAGAAGGTCCTCAACAAGCCTTTGTAAAAACTTTGATTCTTTTAACATTTGCATATGATATTCTTCAATCATTACAGGATCTGTAACCACTTGATCCACAAGGGCTTCTAATGACCCACGCATAACTGTGACAGGGGTTTTTAACTCATGGGATACATTGGCCACAAATTCCCTACGCATGGTTTCGAGTTTTTCACTTTCCTGACTTGCTAGATCTAAACCGCTCTGCCAAAATATCAAGTGTATTGGCAAGTTCACCAATTTCATCATCTTGTTTAATATTTGTTTTCGCCGTATATTCACCGTCTGTTAGGCGTAGAGCCACCTTTTTCATAATCCCTAAGGGCTTTGTAAAGGAAAAGGAAAAAACAACTGATAATAAAATCGATACAATTAGTGCTAGCAAAATACTAATAATAAGTATAAAAACGCCTTGGGAAATCGCTTCATTGGTTCCTTTTATAGGGGAGTGTAATAATACAGCACCAATGACATCACCTGTATTAACAACGATGGGAGCACCAACCGTTAAAGTCCGTTCGGATAAAAGGGTGCTAAAGTCTTCACTAAAAACAACTTTCCCTGTAATTAAATTTAAATCCCTATCCACAATCCATATATCCGTTCCCGCTATATCCCCAATCACACCAAGATACATGCCAAATCCACCCATGCCCTCGTCGCCCTTTTCAAGATAAGCAGGTATGGTTTGAGCCTTTTGATATGCGTATCAACCGTACGACTATCCCCACAATAATCATATCCCCATAAAGACGTGAGTAAGCTCTCCCTGGAAAACACCATATTCTTGTTCGTTGCCAGGGTCCACAATATTTCAAATTCCTTTTTAGTAAGCGAAATATTGTTACCCTGAATAAATACTGTGTAATCATCCAGATTTATTTCCAGGTTACCAAAGGTAAAAAGTTGTTCTGTTTTTTCCTCCCGGACGATGCGCCGCATGATGGCTCTAACCCTTGCCATAACTTCCCCTGGAGAAAATGGTTTTATAATATAGTCATCGGCAATTAGTATTTTAATCATTGTTATCACCCCTCGTATCATTATTATAACCTATCCCATATTCTACCACACTTGATAAATGATTAGATTGGCTAGAACACATCTCCTTTGTCAAAATTTCAAAAAAAATAAGAACAAAGTATAATCTCCTATACTTTGTTCTTTGCGTTATAATTGTTGGATCCTTAACTTAATGATATTGGTAGCCTACAGGACAGTCTCATCACTCTAACAGACTTTCTAGCATTGACCTTTATCCTCGATTTTAGACTGGATCTCTTTGAAACATAAGTACCAATCCATGCAAGAATAACCATTCTCATTTTTTACCCGTTGTGTTAATGCTTCATAGGTTTTTGGTGCAGGAACAATGACTGGCATGCCTGGCATCCAATCAGCAGGTGTGACTACTTGGTTGGCATCGGATATTTGTAAGGCGTCCAAAATTCTTAGTATTTCAGGTATACTTCTACCAATTGTTAATGGATAATACAAGATGGTTCTTAAGACGCCTTCAGGATCGATTACATATACGGCCCTTACAGTTGATACTTCACTAGTTGCTGGGGAAATCATACCGTATAGATTCGATACCTTTAGGCTCCGATCATCAATAACTGGAAAAGGTATCTCGATACCGGTATGACAATAAATATTATATACCCACGCAAGATGAGAGGGATTACTATCGACGCTGAGCCCAATAAGTTGTGTGTTTCTTTCGGTAAAATTCGGAAAATACCTTGCAAATGCTATAAATTCCGTAGTGCATACGGGGGTGAAATCTCCAGGATGTGAAAATAATACAACCCACTTTCCGCGAAAATCGGATAATTTAATCTCACCAAAAGTAGTTGGCGCTTTAAAATCAGGTGCCATTACACCAATCTGTGGTAAACAGGTCCTTGGAATATCCATATCTATCTTCATGAATCTATCTCCCTTTATAACAAACTTTATAATATTATATTCAGGTATAAGATATATATTCATATTTTCCATTTGTATATTTTACAGCTTTAAATCGTCCTAAATTTAATTGTTCAATAAATTCTTCGTATGAGTTTATCTCTTTATCAAACTCTGTAGCATATACGCCTACTTGCTCGACTACATGACTATCACCAGCGCCATTTATAGGCACACCTAGTCTGATAGCTTCTCTAACAGCCATCATATTTTCTTCTATAGATGTACTGCCATTAAAGCCTTCTATAGATGAAAGATCCCCGGCAAACTCTGCCATAGCATCTTTCATCCCCCTATTGTTACATCTATAAGGATGAGCCGCTATAAATCCTCTAGGAATATCTTTCGTCATCTCTATTAATTCTTGAAATGGTATCCTACGATTTGGTATATCCATCTTACCAAAAAACAATATATCCCCTTCTTTTGTATAAACTTCATTTCCAACAATGACCTTTACCCCGTCTATTACGGAAAACCATCCTATCTCTTTGGCAAGGTCTGAATTGTCATGATTGGTTACACATACTGCATCAAGCTTTCTAGCTTTGGCCATCTTTATGACCTCTTCTAAACTTTGATGTGAATCTGGTGAGTATTTACTCTCATGTAAATGAGTATCTATATACACGTTATGACCTCCTAAATACTTATATTTACTTCATGCTGTATTTCTATATCAACACGGTCTTCTCTATTAAATTGTCCTGTTTCCTTACCACTTAAATTGACATCTAGAAAAACATCATCCTGTACAATACTATACTGTGTATATTGTCCCATAAATAGTTTGCTTTTTATTTGGTATTTACCCTTTGGATTTAAAGTCATGGTTATATTTTCTGGCCTGACTAGGAATTTTTCACCCTTGTTATTTTTAATGATATTTGATTTGCCTATGAATGAACCAATATATTCGTTTTTAGGATATAAGTATATGTTCTCAGGCGTATCTACTTGTACGACATGCCCCTTATCCATGACTATTATTCTATCTGATAGGCTCAAAGCTTCTTCTTGGTCATGGGTTACAAATATCATGGTCATATTAAATCTTTTCTGTAGATCCTTTAATTCTTCCCTCATTTTAATCCTGAGACTAGCATCTAAGTTACTTAAGGGTTCATCTAAAAGCAGCAACCTAGGACTGGTAGCCATTGCTCTTGCCAAGGCGACTCTTTGCTGTTGTCCGCCGCTTAAATTCCCAACCATAGACTTTTCATAGCCTGATAAGCCTACTATATCTATATATTCCTTAGCTATTTCCATAGCCTTTTTCTTTCTTACTTTTTTAGAAAAACGGATGCCATAGCTTACATTCTCAATTAAATTCATATGAGGAAATAGGGCATAGCTTTGAAAAACTGTGGATAAAGGTCTTTGTTCAGGTGGTAAGTTTAAGATCGATTTTCCTTCTAATATAATGTCCCCTGAATCTGCTTTTAAAAATCCACCGATCAGATTCAAAGTCGTCGTCTTCCCACATCCCGAAGGGCCTAATATAGTTATAAATTCCCCTTCATTTATATCTATATTAACGCCTTCTATCCCATTATCTTTATCAAATAACTTGGTCAAATTTTTAAGTTGTAAAATCATTTTAAATATCTCCCTTATTGAATAACCTTATTGCTACTAGATTTATACTCACCGTTATTAAAATTAAGATACTAGCCATAACAGATGCTTCCCCATATCCCCCATTGGTTATGTTCTGAAACATTACGATAGATGCTATTACATTTCTAGGGGAAACTAAAAATATAATGGCTCCTACAGTCGTCATAGCTGCCGAAAAAGTGTTTATAAAACTTGTTAGAAAGACTGGCTTTAATATAGGAAATATTATATTGATAAGACCCTTGAAATGCGATGCCCCAAGGTCTCTAGAAGAATCTTCTAGCCTCGTGTCTATGGTTGTAAAAGCTGCATTAGTTGCTTTATTTGCCACCGATATATGTCTAAAGGTCGTATTTAATATAACGATAGCGGTCGTTCCTGTCAATAAAAAAGGGGCGTCCTTAAAGGCTACTATGTAACCCAGTCCAAAGAATATTCCCGGTATAATATATGGCAGGGCTGATATGAATTCAATATACTTCATTCCCCTGATTTTTCTTCTATGGGTATAGTAGGAGAGTAAAATTCCTAAGACAGAAGAAACGACTCCTGCTATTATGGCAAAATAAATACTTCTTATAATGACAGGTATATGAGATGCTTTAACCTTTTTTATATGGTCTAATGTAAAAATTAAACTGCCAGAAGAATTTATAGATACTGCTGTTAAGAAAATACTTCCATACTTTAATATGATGATAGCGAAAAATGAAATGGTTATAAGTCCCAGCAAACATTTTAAAGGCAAAGGAGCATCAAAACTATCATGACTATTTCCAAGAGCCTTTGATCCTTCTGACTTGTTATTGATAGTATCCATATTCTTTTTATAGAATAAAAAAGCTACTATTGCAGGGGGGATTAAAAGCACACTCATGGCTGCTGCTGTTCCTAAATCTCCACTGGAAAATATAGTCATGTAGGTTTCTGTCGCTAACATTTTAAATTTCCCACCTATAATGATAGGCGTTCCAAAGTCAGCTAGATTCATCGTAAAGTTTAAAAAAAGAACGGCTAGAATTGTAGGGGATACTGCTGGAATCAAAATATGCTTAAGGGTTTCATAGGATGTAGCGCCCAAATCTCTAGACGCTAAGATATGCCTTTGATCGATTGCATTGATGGCTGTTATTAACATAATAACGCCTAGGGGTACCTTGCCTAAAGTTTGTAGCAAAACAATTCCTTGCCAGCCATAAGGATTCACACTTAAGCCTAATAAATGATAAGTAATCAGTCCTCTACGACCAAAAAGAGTAATTAAGGCTAAGGAAGAAACAAAGGGGGGTGATATCATTGCAAAAAGCATGCCTTTATAAATTTTATTTTTCCTTTTTCCCATAAAAGCAAATAAAGCGATACAAAGAGATATAAGGACCCCTAATGATGACGATAGACTAACAACTAGTACACTATTTTTTATTAAGTTAAAGGTTCTTGGATTGATTAAATTTTTATAATTATCCAGAGTAAATATACCCTTACTATAAAAGCTAGTGGAAATAACCATTACAATAGGATATAAAATAAATATGAGCAAACTAATAATAACTGTCCATAGGATTAATTGATCTATCATATAGTCAAAGGAAAGAGTGTTTTTCACTCTTTCCTTTGGGTTATTATTATTTATCACCTGTTAGTCCTGTCCATTGTTCTAATATAGCTTCTCTTTGACTTCCCATTAATTCTAGATCAAACTCTATTAATTTGCTTTTATCTAAATCTTTCATGAGTTCTGGTGCATCTACATCATCTCTAGACATAATTCTAGCATCTGCTTCTCGCAGTACTTCTTGTCCTTCTTTAGATAAATACCAATCTACAAACACTTTTGCTGCTTCAAGTTTTTGTGTGTTTTTAAATATTGCAATGGGTGCTGGCGTCCAAGGAATCATATCCTCTGGGTAAACCACCGATGTTGGGCTTGTTTCGCCATATTTATAAGTTCCACCTGTTATAGCCGTTATACCAATAGCAAATTCTCCTGCACTTACTTTTTCTGGTGGCTCTCCACCACCTTTTGCATAAAAATCAACATTATCATCTAATCTTTTGAAAAAATCCCAAGCTTTTTCTTCTCCTAAAACTTGAATAATGCCACTTGTAATAGCATACTGAGTTCCTGAGATAGCAGGGTTTGCCATTATTATCTCACCTTTATACTTTGGATCCGTTAAATCTTCCCAAGTTTTTGGTGCTTCTAACCCTTTTTCTTTTAATATATCATTATTGACGATAAATCCAGCAGGCACTAATGCTAAACCTGCAAAATAACCATCTTTATCTACATATTGGGGATTAATAGCTTCTATTTCTGATGATTTATAAGCTTCTAAGAACCCTAAGTCCCTAGCTGCTAAATAACTATCAACCCCACCACCAAACCATATATCAGCCTCTGTTTTTCCTTCTTCGGCTTGCAATTTAGCAAGTGCAGATCCTGTAGACATATCTAAAAATTCAATTTTAATGCCTGTTTTTTCTGTAAAAGCCGGGAATGAGTTATCTGCTCCACCATAGGCAACTAATAAGCTTAATGTTTCACCTTCATATGGTTTATCAACCACCTCTTCTTCAGAAGAGTCTTTTTCAACTGTATCTGTTATTTCCTGTTCCTCTACTTGGGCTACATTGTCCTGTTCTGTTGGACCTTTTTCTCCACATCCAACTAAACTAAACGACAATACTAACACTAATAATGCTGTAATTATTCTTTTCATTTGTTCTCTCCTTTGTTTTATCTTATTCGATTTCTAAAATTCCCTTTTATATAATAACATAAAAAAGTCTATTCATGTTAATTATAATATATAAATGATTAAGTTGGGACACAATCATAAATGAATCATACTGATCCGCCATTACTCTTGAAATCTATTGTATTTATAATGAATATATGTTAGATTGGTATAGTCTATTTATATATGAGGTGTTTCCTTGGTTCCACTATAAAAACAAGGGTGTGATATTGTGATAAGATACAGTAGGGTTCTAGATAAGAACCCCCGTGAAATTGTACTTTTAAAATCGCGCCCCTGCAAATGGGGGCGTTGTTTTTTTTGTGATTATATTCATGATAATAGTCATGACGATGGCAGTATTATTGAATTTAATCGACATGTGTTAGGTAATATAACAGGAGAATTTAGGAGTCTTGAAGTCGTAAACTCTGCAAGTGTATTTGAATTACCCAAAGAATGCCTTAAAGATATAAAAGACATTGTATTAGAAAAAGGAATAGAACGGTTATATTTTGAAAGTCACTATAGTTATAGACATAGACTTAGTGAAATAACCGATTACTTTGAGGGCATAGATATAATCTTTAAATGTGGCATTGAAACCTTTGATGATGATTTTAGAAATAAGTATCTTAATAAAGGCGTGCATTTCAAGGACCCCATAGAAGTCTCTCAGTATTTTAAATCTATTTGTTTGTTGGTAGGAATTCAGGGACAGACGCGGGAAATGATCATGAGAGATATAGAAATATTAGAACAACACTTTGCACATGGTTGTATTAATATCTATATAGAAAACTCTACTCCCGTAAGGCAAGACAAAGAAATAATCTCTTGGTTCAAAGAAGAATATGCTTACCTTGAGAAATGCAAAAATATTGAAATCTTATGGAATAATATAGATTTTGGAGTCGGAGGAAATAACTATGAGTGCAAATAAACTTGCTAGAATAGGTGTAGTTGCAGCCTTATACGCAGTACTTACCCTTGCTTTACCTTCTTTTGCCTATGGACCCATACAATTTAGGCTGTCGGAGGTAATGACATTGTTAGCTTTTATCGATCCATTTTATATTTTACCTCTTACACTTGGCTGTGCCATATCAAACCTTGGAAGCCCATTCGGAATGGTTGATGTTGTGGTTGGCAGCTTTGCAAGTTTTCTTGCTTTATATGCAATGAGTAAGACAAAGAACTTATTTCTTGCAAGCCTTTGGCCTACATTCTTTTGCTTTATTATAGGGCTAGAAATACTTGTATTATCAGAGGAGCCTATTAACTTTTTCTTAATAACTGGTCAAATAATGATCTCCGAATTTATAGTTGTAACTATAATTGGTATTCCTTTTTTGAAGGCTATAATGAAAAACAAGTATGTAATGAAGATGTTGAAAAACACTCCATCTGTATGATGCTTATTCTTTCACCTTTTATAAAAACAGGGTATGTCTAAAAGGCATACCCTGTTTTTTATGTAGCTTAATATTCTCAAATGCCCATATAGGCGTTGATAGGACAATCATCGTACACCGCTAGCTAACGAAGAGTAAACTCCTTTAGGAGTTAGTGTTAGACCATTTTGTTGACGTCAAGTTTGGATAACGAGTTTAAGTAGCTCACTTTTCTTTTGTTGTGGCATAAAACTTATGTCCCCCTGAAATATTATAAACATTTTTAAACCCTTCATTCAGCAATATGTTTTGGGCAGCATTACCTGTTACACCTTTATTGCAATACGTTATTGTTACCATATCCTTATCTAATGTATTTAATTCTTGCCTTATCTGACTATGAGGCATACTAATTGCTGTATCCACATGGGAGGCGTCATATTGCTTGCTGACCCTAGCATCTATAATTTGTACATTTTCACCTTTATCGATTAGCCCTTGAACTTGCTTTGCTGTCATTACTGGCCTGTGATGATTAATTGCATTATCAAGTATCATTCCTGTATAATGAACAGGGTCTTTAGTCGTTGAAAATGGTGGTGCATAAGCTAAATCTAAATGAAATAATTCATCTACCTTAGCTTTGTAAGTTATTAATGTAGCAAATACATCAATTCTTTTATCTACCCCTTCAGAGCCAATTATTTGTACGCCTAATATTCTTTGTGTTTTCTTATCTGCAATTGCTTTTATAACCATTTCTTTACCCTTAAAGTAAGCTGGTTTATCAGGCTTAATATTATGGCATATCACAATATCATATCCTTCTGCCCGTGCTTCTTTTTCACCTAATCCAGTAGTTGCAATTGTCATATCAAATAACTTAAATATTCCTGTACTTAAATTCCCCCTATACTCTAAAGCACCACCTGTCACTACATCTCCTGCAATTCTTCCTGTTTTGTTAGCAGTTGAACCAAGTGGCCTATAAACCGGCTTATTCGTAATGCTAGAGAAAGTTTCAATACAGTCACCGCAAGCATATACATCTTCTATATTTGTCTCCATCTTATTATTAACCTTTATGGCACCAGTAACGCCCAGCTCTACTCCAGCTTCTTTGGCAAGGGTAACATTAGGTCTTACCCCTGTTGCCATAATCACCATATTACTTTTTATTTCTTGGCCATCTTCTAAAACAACTTTATCTTTATCAATCTCTATAATACTTGTGTTTTTTATAATATTAATCTGTTTTTTAATTAAAGCTGCTTCTAAAAACATTGCCATATCTTCATCTAGGTTCGGCGTTATCTTTTTTTGTTTTTCTATAATCGTTACATTGATTCCATCTACCATTAGGTTCTCAAGCATTTCAAAACCAATAAATCCTGTTCCTGCAATCACTGCATGGTGTGGTTTTGTTTGGTCTATATAATTTTTAATATTTCTAGCATCTTGAACATTTCTAAGGGAAAATACATGATCACCATCTATGCCTTGAACATTAGGTATAAAAGAAGCAGCACCTGTGGCAATAATTAATTTATCATATTTATCCTTAAATATTTTATCTGTTTGTAAGTTCTTTACTGTTAATTCTTTAGTCTTCGTATCAATCTGTCGTACTTCATGGCCAGTCAAAACATCAACGTTGTACTTAGATTTAAAGAATAGTGGATCTCTTGGTGTAAGTTCATCAATATCTTTTACTTCCCCGCCAATATAATAAGGAAGTCCACATCCTGAATAAGATATATCCCTATCCTTTTCGTATATTACTATTTCTGCCCCATCATTATTCCTACGGGCCTTTGCAGCTGCTGATGTTCCAGCAGCTACTGCACCGATAACAAGAATTCTCATTTTGCTTGCCTCCTTAGTTTTGTTTCTTAGGTTCAAACCAACCTTTTGTATTGTTTGCGATTTTAACCAGCATCAACATAACAGGGACTTCAACAAGTACACCTACAACAGTAGCTAGGGCAGCTGGAGATGTCGTGCCAAATAATGCGATTGCTACAGCGACTGCAAGTTCAAAGAAGTTAGATGCGCCAATCATTCCAGCAGGAGCGGCAATATCATGGGATAGTTTTAACTTCTTACTTGCAAAATATGCAATAAAGAAAATTAAGAATGTCTGAATGGTCAGTGGCACTGCAATGAGGAGAATGTGCAATGGGTTATTAAGGAATGTTTCTCCTTGGAATGCAAATAGCAAAATCAATGTAAGTAGAAGACCGACTATTGTTGCATTATCAAATTTAGGAAGAAACAGTTTTTCAAAATACGCCAATCCCTTGCGTTTGGTTACAAACATTCTTGTTAGGATACCTCCCACCAGTGGGATTACCACAAAAAGGACAACGGATAGAATTAAGGTGTCCCATGGAACAGTAACATCGCTTATGCCTAGTAGAAACTTTACGATTGGTATAAACCCAATGAGAATGATTAAATCGTTAGTGGCTACCTGAACAACCGTGTAAGCTGGATTTCCCTTAGTCATATGGCTCCATACAAATACCATTGCAGTACAAGGAGCTGCTCCAAGTAGTATAGCTCCTGCTAGATAGTCTTTTGCAAGATCAGGGGTAATAAAGTTCTTAAATACCACATAAAAGAAAAACCATGCGATGCCATACATGGTAAAGGGTTTGATTAGCCAATTTGATACCCATGTTACGTACAATCCCTTTGGGTTCTTGCCAACATTTTTGACACTTTGGAAATCAACTTTCATCATCATAGGATAAATCATTATCCATATTAGTATAGCAATAGGCACTGATACATTTGCATACTCAAATAGACTTAAGAAGTTCGGAATTGCTGGAATGAACTTACCGATCAAAACGCCAACAACCATACAAATAGCGACCCATATTGTTAAATACCTTTGAAAAAAACCTATCCCAGTTGCTTTTTCGTTACTCATAATTTTACCCCCTATTTACAAAATTACCGATATTTTGAATGGATGCATCTTGAAGCCAAGGAATAGCAACAAAGTTATCAGTACTTATTTCCTTTACTTTCTGTAGCCATTGGTTTTCAGCTTCAGCACGTGCAATAAGCATGGGACTCTGAGTACCTGTCATTGATAGACACTGATTGACTACCCACCATTTGTTGTTAATCCCTGCCCGAATTAAATCATCCCTAAGTCTGCTAGCTTCATATACAGGAGTAGCTTCTGGCAATGTAACAATGATAACCTCTGTTTGCTTATCATCTCGAAGTCTCGGCAATAATCTCTGAACAGCCATAGGAGTTTCACCTTTTGTTCTTTGTACCTCTTTATGATAGCTTTCTGTAGCATCTAGAAGTAAAAGAGTATGCCCCGTTGGCGCTGTATCAATTACAACAACCTCGTTCTCTGCCCTATCAACGATCTCAGCAAAAGCTCTAAATACGGCAATTTCTTGTGTACAAGGAGAACGTAAATCCTCTTCAATATATGCAATATCATCTTCACTCATTGTTTCACGTGCTTTACTTAATACCTCATTTTGATAGTTTAATAGTTCTTCGTTTTCATCAATTTTACTAAGCGTAATATTCTGGGCACCTTCGATGACATACTTTAGATGGTTGGCTGGGTCCGTAGAAGTTAAATGAACTTTAACTCCTTTTTTAGCAAGAGCCAGGGCAATCGTTGCGGCAATCGTTGTTTTGCCAACACCACCCTTGCCCATTGTAAATACTACCTTTTTACCCGTTGTATATATATCATCTATTAAGGCATCAAGTTGCTTAGAGTCAACTGGCGTAGCGCTTACATCAGTCTTTCCATAATCATCACTCGTGAAAAATGTTCTAATATTATGCAGTCCTAAAATGTTGTAAGAACGCATTGGTATCGTAAAGGTTTGGAATTTACTTAAACCTTGTGGCATATCTCTCATGGCATTTTGTTGCTGGTCATATATATCTTGGGATACCTGATCAGATGCTTCCCCTAATACGCTATTGACAATTAAAAGTTGGTTATTAATCCCTAAATCACTTAGTTCAAGACTTGAACGCTCGGCCTCCGTAAGAGGGGTTTCCTCAGGTCTAGAAACAAGTATAAGCGTTGTTTTATTCTTGTCTGCAAGGTTTAAAACAGCATCCTTGTACATTTCCTTTTTATCCTCAAGCCCAGCCAGCTGGCCTAAGCACGATGCGCCATGAGTACTCTCAGTAATAAAATCGCTCCATGCAGATGGCAGTTGCAACATACGGAGTGTATGGCCTGTTGGCGCCGTATCAAAGATAATATAATCGTATTCATCCTCTGTTGCTTTGTCAGTGATGAAGTTTGAAAATTGATCAAAGGCTGCGATTTCAACTGTGCAAGAGCCAGATAACTGCTCCTCCATATTTACGATTACGCTATCTGGCAGCTTTCCTCTATATGGGGCAACGACTGATTCCTTATATTCCCTAGCCGCCTCCTCTGGGTCAAGGTTTGCAACCACAAGCCCTGGCACCCCCTCAATTGGCACTCCTTTACCATCAAGATCTGTGCTAAAAACATCTTGCAAGTTTGATGCAGGGTCCGTACTAATTAGCAGAACCTTCTTTCCAATATCAGCTAAATTAACGGCAACAGCGCAAGCAGTGGAAGTTTTACCCACGCCACCTTTTCCTGTAAAAAACAAGTATTTAGTTAAATTTATCTTGTTTAAATCAAATGATTCATATTTTATACTTTCCATCTTAACAACACCCTTCTGGGCCACAACCACTATTTTCATTAGATTGTTTCGTGTTAATTTCTATATTTAGCCACTTTGAAAGTTCTTCATTAGTAGGATATTCTTTAGTTTTAGCAACTTCATCATCTATAAGTGTCACGGGGAGAATATCTGCTCCTTCTTTTTGAAGGATATTACTTATAACCTGGTTTGAGATAAAATCTTGAGGCTCACTAGATAAACCATGTCTCTTTATAATAATTCCTTTTTCTTTAAGTGAATTTATAACAGTTGCCATCCTCATTAGCTCTGAATCAATAGATGGTCCACAAACCCCCGTAGAACAGCACATTGCAGGGTCAAATATTTCAATTTTTTTCATCATAAAATCCTCCTTTAAATTAGTTGTTACAATCTTTATTGCCACATTTCTTGCAGATACAATCTTCTTTTTCGTTGGTTATATCCGTAAGAAATGATAGGACAGCACTCGTTTTATCCTTATTGAGTGTATATCTCATCCATGCTCCATCACGTACTGCATCGACAAGCCCACTTTCAGATAAAATCTTCATATGGTAGCTAAGGGTAGATTGTGATATGCTAAATTCTTCTAAAATATCACAAGCACACATTCCTCCACAAGACAGCATATCAATGATTTCTAAACGCGTTACATCTGATACAGCCTTAAGTACAGGAATATATTCTGCATATGCACTTTTCATAAAAATCTCCATTCCGCCGCTATCGCTTGCGGCACAAATAGTGATGAAAAATGGTGTGCGATTTTCACCATTCTGTTATAATTTTATTAAGGAGAAGCTACACTACAAAGCACGGTAGGAGGAGTCGTAGATTACTTCTCGTTCAAAACAGTATTGTAATCAGTGTAAGTTCCATCTTTCAAGCACAAATAAGTGGTTCCACGAGACCGCACACTAAGAATTGTTTTAGCACCTGTTAAATTGTGTGATGGTTCAGTCAATGGTTTCTCCCTTTATCTATTATTAGGAAGGAGATGAATGCTATGAAAGTTGTTTACCCTATTTGCTGTGGCATTGATGTACACAAAACCTTTCTCGTTGCCACAATCATTAAGACCACCAATGGAATTGAACCCTCTTATACCAAGAAGCGCTTCTCTACCTTCAACAATTCTATCTTGCAATTCAAACAGTGGCTTCTTGAAAATGACTGCCATGATGTTTGTATGGAATCAACCGGGAAATACTGGATTCCTATTTACAATCTTTTGGAAGACTCTATCAATGTTATCATCGCTAACCCTAAGTGGGTCAAAGCTGTAAAAGGCAATAAGGATGATACAAAGGATTCCAAATGGATTGGTGACTTATTTAGGCTCGGTATTGTGCCCGGTAGTTTTATCCCCGAAAAAAGGATTCGTATTCTACGAGAATACACACGCTATCGTTATAAGCTTATTTCTTGTAGGTCTAGCGAAAAGAACCGTTTTCAGAACGCATTTACTGTTTGTAACGTAGCTCTTGATGCTGTCGTTTCTGACATGTTTGGCAAATCTGCCTCATCCATCACGGACTATTTAATTACTTCTGATGAATTCGATTCTGAAAAATGTGCCTCTTTCCTTCAAAAATCCCTCAAAAAGAAAGCTGATACTGTCATTGAATCCATTGAAGGCTACCAAATGACCCGTGAGCAAAAAGATCGCATGATTATGGTGAGATCCCATCTTGAGTTTGTTGAAAATTCTATTGCTGAACTCGATAATAAACTTGACTTAATGGTAGCACCTTATGAAAGTGCTATTTCATTACTCTGTACAATCCCAGGAATAAAACGCAACTCAGCAATTACCATTATTTCTGAGATTGGTACAGATATGTCTCAATTTAACTCTTCCAAACGTTTATGTTGCTGGGCGGGCTTAACACCAGGCAACAACGAATCTGCTGGTAAGAAGAAGTCTGTTCGGATCACACGTGCTGGAATCTACCTTAAACCTGCATTGGTACAGTGTGCCCATGCAGCCGTAAAATCCAACGAATCTCCTTACTACAAGACCAAATATGAACGTATTTATAAAAGAAGAGGTAAAAAAAGAGCAATTATTGCTATTGCAAGAATGATGCTGACTGCTATTTATAACATGTTTATATCAGGTGAAACATTTAACCCTTGCGATTTATACAAGATTGATATGCCACAAGAACTTCAGGATAAGCAGAAAGCCAAAGCTATAAAACAAGCTTTTAAACTTTTAATATCACAAGGATTAATTAATCCCATTGATCAAGCTATTTCTACTGTAAGTTAAAAAATGATACTTTAATTTACCTTTATTAAACGCGGTCTTTTTTAAGTGCAGAAGACCTTTTTTCACACTATAGCCTCCTATTAGATTATATTTCTCGTTTTGAAATAGCTGTTTTAACCGTTACATGTGGGATATTCCCAAGTTTTCCT
>DUUM01000274.1 GCA_012841565.1 Candidatus Epulonipiscium sp.
CAAGTAGAATACTATGTGGACCTTCAAGGGATATATATAAAATATCAATAAAGAGAATAAACACAGAAAGATACCCTGATTTAATTTGAATCAGGGTATCTTTTTGGGATCCTTAGATAGGTGATTATCAATTTTAGCCATATCTTCATATAAATCGATTAAAAAAGCAGGATATTTTGGATTTACTTTTGAGCTATCAACATAATCATGTATCAGTGATGCGTTTGCTGGGCTACAATTTGGGGATTCTATAAGAAATCCAAAAGGAGATTTACTTGTTATAATTTCATCAACCCACCTGTTACTTAGAATATATTCGATATTTTCGTTACTATAATAAGTATAGGACCCAAACAAGCATTTATGGTCATAAAGTAGTTTTGTGGCATTCTTAAAAGCTTGTATATCTATATTAGGTTGGTATAAAACTGCAAAAAATGTATTGTGAATGGATTTTAATTCAAGGATATTTTCCTCAATAAAAAGGGTTGGGGTTGCATATAAAATAAAAGCGCAGTCTGGATTTCTTCTTAAAATATCTGAGAAGTGATCTGTCTGATTAATAAAAAACATATAAGTATAAATGCCTGTTTTTCTCCCCTGGTCAATAATATTAAGAATGGTAGTCTTATTTAAGTTGCTATTTGGTTCCTTTGTAAAATCAATAATAATTGTCCAAGGGATCTTATAGTTATGGGCCTTTTGGTATTGCTTGATTTTTTTTCTACCATGGGAAAAGCTATTATAGGACATGTTGATGATAAAGGTTTTAATGGTATAATGATTTACACCATTGACTAAAGAAGGAATGATATTGTAGTAAGGGCTATTTGGATTCATTAGCATGGGCTGCAAGCTTTTAATCAACTCCCTTTGTAGGGGACTGCTGCTATAGCGATAAGCTAAATCAATTAAGTTTTTAACGCCTCTTTGTGGATTGTCTGTTATATCACGGATATTTCTATCTATCGTAGAGCCAATCATTTTGATAGCAATGGGATTACCTGCCATGCAAAACACTCCTTTTCCATATTAAAAGAAGATTATTATAAAAGCCAGGGATCCTCTAGGGGCATTATATAAGGTATGGTATTTGTATCAATTTCCCTTCCAGGATCTACAGCCTTAGTAACGATATTTAATCCTGGGTGCATATTATTAGCTTTCCATTGATTTTCGCGAGAATCTCCTAGGGGTAAATTTAAATCAACCGTTTCAATAGGGATAGCAAGTGAATTTGCAACCCCCTTGCCGTATTCGGGATCTGCCATATAGCAATGGTAAATATGTCTATGTTTAATCTGCAGGGTTGCATCGCCTAGGTTTCGCGCCGTGTTATCAAAAAGAACCTGCTGCTGATTTTTTGTCATGGCCCTAAATAAAAGGCCAGGCTGGGTAAAGTAATCAAAATCATCTTCTCTAAAGTCATACCGATATATATCCCCGCCTTTTTCTGGTGGCAAATTTTCTTCCGGCTGGTCTATCCAATTGCCATAGCTATTTGGTTCATAATGGAGTTCACTGCCTAAATTCCCATCTACCCGCATTTGACCATCCCGGTGGAAACTATGTGGGTGTTTAACAGCCTTGGCTTGGTTAACAGGTATTTGGTGATGATTGACGCCTAAGCGGTACCTTTGTGCATCCCCATAAGAAAACAAACGACCTTGTAACATACGGTCGGGAGAAAAACTAATTCCTAGCACTACGTTAGCAGGATTAAAAGCTGCTTGTTCAATTTCAGCAAAAAAGTTATCTGGATTTTGATTAAGGACAAATTCTCCTACTGGCATTAAAGGGAAGTCTTTTTTAAGCCACATTTTAGTTAAATCAAAGGGATTGTTTTTCATGGCATCAGCTTGCGCTTCGGTCATGACTTGTATATACATTTTCCACTTAGGATAGATCTTTTTTTCGATAGCTGTATAGAGATCCCTTTGGTGAGATTCACGGTCCATCCCTACAACAACTTTTGCCTGTTGATCTGTTAGGTTTAAGATGCCTTGCTGGGATCTAAAGTGAAATCTAACCCATACCCTTTCATTTTTATCATTAATGAGGCTGTATACGTTGGAACTAAATCCGTGCATATGCCTATAGGAAGATGGAATACCCCTATCACCCATAATAATAGTGACTTGCAGTAAGGATTCAGGTAGGGAAGACCAAAAATCCCAATTCGTATTTGGACTGCGCATATTTGTGCGAGGGTCCCTTTTAATGGCATGATTTAAATCAATAAACTTCATAGGGTCCCGAAAGAAAAACACAGGTGTATTATTTCCTACCATATCCCAGTTGCCGTCTTCAGTATAGAATTTTAAAGCAAATCCGCGAATATCCCTTTCGGCATCTGCTGCGCCTCTTTCGCCAGCAACAGTTGAAAAACGAGCTAACATTTTTGTACACTTACCAATTTTTGAAAATATCTTAGCTTTGGTATATTTTGTAATATCATGGGTTACGGTGAAGGTTCCAAAAGCCCCTGAACCCTTGGCGTGCATTCTACGCTCGGGGATTACTTCCCGGTCAAAATGAGCCATCTTTTCTAAAAACCATGTGTCTTCTAAGGCTACGGGGCCGCGTTTGCCAGCAGTCATGCTATCTTGGTTATCCGATACCTGAACTCCTGTTGCTGTTTTTAGGTTAGGTGGATTTCCGATGGTTTGATTTCTGCTAGGAAGGGGGCCACCCAGGCCGTTTATGTCCATGGGATTGCC
>DUUM01000275.1 GCA_012841565.1 Candidatus Epulonipiscium sp.
AACTGTGTAATGAACGTATACGGCAAAGAAATTGCAAGAGAAACAATAGAAATTAAATTTGAAGAAGATGACGAGGGTCTTACATTAGTAGGGATACTCGGCAAACCTAATACTTCAAGGTCTAACCGCTCCTATGAAAATTTCTTTATTAATGGGCGTTACATTAAAAGTGATATCATTCAAAATGCAGTAGAAGATGCCTATAAAACAGTTTTAACCATTGGAAAGTTTCCAGTTGCTATTTTACACCTGATTGCCTCACCAGAAAATATTGATGTAAACGTTCACCCAACCAAAATGGAAGTCCGTTTTAAAGATAATGATCGTATTTATAATTTTATATATGAATCCATTAGAAAAGCCCTTAGGAGTGAAAATTTAATTCCTCAGGTAAGATTTAATACGCCTTTAACAAGGGCTATGCAAAGACCAAAGCCAACCCATACCCAGCAAACCATTCCAGAGCCTTTTGAAATCAAAAGAAAAGAAGATAACCTTCCTACTGCTCAAACAATGATCCCAGAGATGAGGCCTAAAAGTCCTTATACAGCACCGCCCAAACGGGAAGGCTTATTTGTTAAGGAAGCAAAGCCCCTAGCTAAAAAAGTCCATAGAGACTACAGGATTATTGGGCAGTTTTTTAAGACCTATTGGATGATAGAAATTGATGAAAATATTTACATGATTGACCAACATGCTGCTCATGAACGTATCTTATATGAAAAGTTTCTAGAAGATTTTTATAGCAGTAGTCCCTTAAAACAATCTTTAATAGAACCCATTGTCATTCATGTTTCCCCTAGGGAAAAACTTGTGATTGAAAAATACCTAGACTTATTAAATCAATTTGGATTTGAAATTGAGGCCTTTGGTGAAGATGCTTATGCAAGCCGTACGATTCCAATTCTCTTTGATAATCCAGCCAATCAGAATTTCCTTCGGGAAATGCTAGACTTACTAATGGAAAAAGAAGTCCCTAGTGTTTATGAAACCCAGGTAAGCACCATAGCGGTTATGGCCTGCAAAGCAGCTGTTAAGGCTCATGATCATTTATCTGATCTAGAATGTAAAAAAATCATTGCAGATTTAATGGAACTTGAAAACCCCTATACCTGCCCTCATGGAAGGCCAACCATTGTTGCCATGAGCAAATATGAAATTGAAAAAAAGTTTAAAAGGGTATAGTATAATACAATAGAACATAGGTGATATGAATGAAAAAACCATTAATCGTTATGACTGGTCCTACAGCATCTGGCAAAACCTCTCTTGCCGTAGCTTTAGCCAAAGAAATCGGCGGCGAAATCATCTCTGGAGACTCTATGCAGGTATACAGACAAATGAATATTGGTACTGCTAAAGTAACAGAAGATGAAAAACAAGGGGTCCCTCATTATATGATTGATGAATTTGACCCTAGTCAGGAATGCTCCGTTGCTGTTTTTCAGCGTAAAGTGAAAGATTATATGAATAAAATATATGATAATGGCAATATTCCCATTATAGTAGGTGGTACTGGGTTTTATATTCGGGCCATTACCCATGATATAGAATTTGAAGAAATCACTAAAGATACAAGCCTTAGGGATGAGCTAATGGAGCAGGCCAATCAGTTTGGCTCAGATTACCTTCATAATCAGCTGCGCCAAGTGGACCCAGTATCTGCAGATAATATCCATCCAAACAATATTCACCGAATCGTTAGAGCATTAGAGTATTATAAAGAAACAGGCGAATTAATATCTGAACATAATAAAAAAGAAAAAAAACGCCAAACACCCTATAATCTATTGTTTTTCGGTCTTAATATGGATAGGCAGTTACTTTATACTAGAATTAATCAAAGAGTAGATCAAATGATTGAAGAGGGCCTCGTAGATGAGGTAAAAGGCCTTTTAGATAAAGGATATTCTAAAGATTTTACTTCTATGAGGGGTATTGGTTATAAGGAATTTTACCCCTATTTTGAACAAAAAGAAAGCTTAGATACCTGCATTGATACCCTCAAACAAAACACAAGACATTATGCTAAAAGACAATTAACATGGCTTCGTCACCAAGTAGATCCCATATGGATTTATGTGGATCAATATGATTTTAATAAAGATAAAATTCTTAAAATAATGTTGAATTATGTTGAACATTCTAACATAATCATATAATATATATAATACAACTAATAAAATGAAGGGGAGTATCAATGAATAAGACCACGAATTTACAAGAACAAGTCTTAAATCAACTACGAAAAGATAAAACAATGGTTACGGTATTTTTAACAAATGGCTTTCAATTTAAAGGTTTTATCAAAGCTTTTGATAATTTTGTAATATTAGTAGAAACAGATGGTAAACAACAAGTTATTTATAAACACGCCATCTCAACCCTTGTGCCCAGCAAAAATGTGACCCTATAAAATCTGATCTTAAGAAATCGAGTGATACAAATGAATACGTTAAAGAATACTTTAAAACTAATTAAGCCTACTAATAAGACTATCTATAAGGAGACATCTACTTTTATCGATCAGTTAACAAAACCAATTGGTAGTCTTGGTAAGCTTGAATCCATTACCTCTAAAATGATGAGCATCTTAGGAAAAATGGAGCCCATTGATTTTAAAAAAACAACCATTATTATGTGTGCAGACAATGGAGTAGTAGAAGAGGGAGTAAGTGCTTGCCCTCAAAGTGTTACCTATACCGTAACAGAAAACTTTACCAAAGATATTACAGGAATCTGTAATTTATCTACTTTTTTTAGATCTGAAACAACCATTATAGATATTGG
>DUUM01000027.1 GCA_012841565.1 Candidatus Epulonipiscium sp.
ACTGAGTATAGTCTGACTCCAGTATAATCTCCCTGTTATTTTCCTTATCATGAGCAATGAGGACCGTTTTAGCTCGTATATAATAAGGTCTATTAGCAATTAAACCCTCAAAATACACCATACTCCTGGAAAGTATTTCTACATTTTCTTCCGTACTTCCTACAGTGTCCTTACCAACATCAACCTTCTTTACATCTAAAAATTCAGGATTATCTGCAATTTCTATCACATACCTGTATTCTTTTTGTACCCGCTTACTATCTTGAGTTATATCATCTAGATCCCTATCTAGTGCATTTCTTTCCCATTCTACAGTTATATGATTAGAATCTACAGGTTTAAAGTCTCTACCTACTTCTAAAATACTTTGGTAGCCAGCAACACCTAGCCCAGCTGGCGAAGTTGGTGCTCCTAAAATATCTGTTTTTGTCGTAACCGGGTTACTCCATGCAGATATTTGTTGGCCTTTTTTTTGCTTAGCACGAATCCATACATTGTACCTTGTATCTGGAAACAAACCATCAATGGTTACGACTGCCTTACCCCCGTGCTCTACATAGCTAGGATCCACTACCTCTGTTCCGATTTCAAAAGGCCAAGGGGTTGCTTTATCTGGATCTTCTAGCCTACCATATCTTATTTCATAATCAAAGGCACTATTATATTCCCATTCTACTGAAATATGAGAGTCTCCCTTCCCGTTTAAAGATAACACAGGCACTGTTGGCTTTCCTTCTGGCATTTCTCCATCTGGAAGTGTGGTTACAATAATCCATGTTGGAAGTGCTGCCTGTAATTTTGTCCCATCGTAATCATTGCTATATGGTTTTACAAAAAACACATAACTGGTATTTGGTTTTAAATTGCTTTGAGTGTACTGTTTCCAGTTAATATATTGTTCATCTTGGGCATTTTTGGGTGCAATCCCCTTCCAGCCATAATTTTGATCTTGATCTTTTTCATTTTCCATTAACATCTTAATATATTCTTCGATAGTTTTTTTATTAATAGATGTTGCATTATAGGCTTCTAAACCTTGAAGAACTTCTTCATAAGTCATAAACTTATATTCATATTTCACATTCTTACCAAGATTTACAGCTCTATGGATAAAATTCTCATTATAATAGGTGGAACCGACAATGTTTTTAATAGCTCCAATGTCTTGTTCTTGCTTTAAAATATGTTCCTTTTTACCCTCTTTATTTACAAAAGAAATAGCAGGAGCTGTGGTGGTATCCGTATAAACCTTTGCATTCCACTCTTTTGCTTTTTCTTGCTCTTCTTTTGGATATTCCTCGGGATTTTTAGGTAAAATTTCATACCAAGATTCTAACCATCCAATTGTAACGGATGTTGTTCCTAAACCATCTGGCTCCAATCTTAGGGGTGGCTTACTAATAGTAGGTGGTGAAAAGATTTCTCCATCTGAATCAAACATAATCGTTACAATTGCAGGTAGCGAAGCCTCTATCTCATTTCCATATTGTTTTTTTGCTATAATTTTTACATAGTACACCTTATTGGGAACCAATGGGAGTTTACGCATATCAGCATTATAATATTCCCTAATAATATGGCGAAAACCAACTATTTCTTCTTTGTCTTTATTATAAAGAATGTCCTGTGCGTTTTGTCCACCACTAAAAGATAAATTTTGTATAATGGGTGCTGCATCAGACTGGGCAACTTTCAAATCTTCTGTAACCCATATATCATATAATAAGGATAGATCTTCTTTATAAGCAGACCATACAAGGTTAAGATTCGATGGCGTTACCATATTGGCGTGGAATGTATGGTTATTTTTCCATAGATCAATTAGGGGAATATCTGCTAGTAAGTCATTAGGAAGTAAATATTTACTTTTGTTTTCCACTGTTACCACTGTACTAGGCCCTATAGGTTTTGGAATTTCTGGTGTAGCTGGTTTGGTCCGCAGCTCCCCAGGCACATATAAAACCTTTGCTGTTTGAGGATTAGGTATAAGCTCCTGTTTTGTGACCTCATGTTTGTATATGAAAATCAGTTGATAATTGGTACTTTGCTTAGGCTCCCTATACTCATAGTAACCTATTCCCGCACCTGCTTCTCCATACAAAGTAGCAATTACCCTACCACTTGTATCCCCTACGTTATATTCTTTAATTTGTGTTTCTGCTAGTTTATAAGATCCGTCCATTAAGTAAGGCAACTGTGCGCTCCACTCAAGCCGTATCTTATCTTTACCCATATTAAAAACTTCCAGTCCTATTTGTGTTGTTGCAGTTACTACTTTAGGACTTGTATCATTTTTAAGGATTTTATCTGTTGAACCACCAACTGATATGGTAGGTGATGTAACAAAAGCAGAATACATTTGGCCTGTTGCAATATTCCTATCAATAACATATCTAAATCTAGTCCTATTGGTTTGAGGATCTGTATATTTTTCAGCCTTATTTTTAATATCTGTTGGCGTTATATATTGAATATTATTGCTTGCAGTGGAAGCGCTTCTTATCTCATCAAGAGATTGCCCCTCATAGTTACCTTGGATATAACCTATTTGATACTGCATATCCTTATATCCTGAATCTTCCCAGGTTACTTCCAGGCTTCCTCCTTCCCCCTCTAGTCTGGTGTCAAAGTCTGTAAGAACATATTTAAATGGATGTTGTGAAGATGTAGAGGGCGCCCATCTTTTTTCCGTTCCTTCTTCAGGCAAATTATATTCATGGTGATGATAAGGAATAATGGACATTTTATAAAGCATTCCATTTTTCAGCTTATCTGTATGTTTTTGAACAGAAATCCCTTCATCCATTGCTATATCCCCTACTGGCAAGTCATTTGGATTTAATGGTGCTTTAATAGAATTACTTGCACTTGCATATTCATTAATGTGAACCTGGTAATGGCTTGCTTCATGCCTTCCCCCACCACCTATTACGCCACTGCTCCCATCTATATCATCTGATACCCTAGGTTCAGTAAACCTAAGCTGGACAATAGGTCTCACAACTCCCCCTATATTTGTGTGCCCAATAACAGCAATATCTGAAATCCCTCCTACTGGACTTTGTAAGTTTGCAAACACCTCATAAGGTAGTAGGGTTAAACTTAACATAACTGCTAGCGTTAAAGCGATTATTCTTTTTTTCATTGTTTTCCCTCCTACCTTCATTTTGTCATTATATTCGTAAGCATTTGAAGTACATCTTTAATTTGCATGGTATCATTTGGCCCTATACCACTGCCTATATTGATTGTTTTGCTATCTGCCGCCACCAATACATAAGGCTGGTGCATAGGATTAAATGACCGTATATTCAATACTATATTTCTATTTTTCACATAAACTGAGCCTATTGGCTTCTTAAGGTTTTTTTCATATACTTGCATGAGCAGATATATCCCTTCTCCTTTTTTCATTGGAAGGTTCATCCCCACATTAGTTACTCCCTTAATATTCCCTTGTTTCAAATACTGGACATAATCGGCTCCTCTTGGAGCTCCTAAAACTCTAGCCATAGCTCCTAAAACATCTTTTTTAATAGCCATGCTATTAGGGTTAATTATTCCATTTACTCCAAAAAAATCAGTGAGTTGGTATTTAGCAATTAAAGTGTTTGCACCGCTAACACCTGGAATAACTGGCATGGTAATCCTTTGCCCTTTAAAAGCATAGGTTCCCGCCTCAGTTGCTTCTAATCCATACCCTCCACCTACACTAAATGTAGGAAGCTCTATATCTTGCCAACCCAGCCTATAAGCTTGAGCAATTACACTGCTTTCTGTTATAGCCGTTACCAACATGCCCTTGTTCCAGTAGTCTATGGGAACTGTTTTATTAATATTTCTTTTTAGAATGTTTCGAACATCCCTTTGGTGATCTTTTTCAATAGCTGCTACTGAGTGGTTGATCAAAATATCTAACTCTTCATTTAAAATCTTCCCTTTTTCAAGGGCTCTTTCCAGTTCACTTATAAATCTTATCTTTTCATTATTGATTTCATTATTTAAAGCGATCATTATATCATCTTCTAAAAACAAATCTTCTTCTTTCAGTCTAACTAATTCTATATCCACTATTATTTTAGGTGTTAAAAATCTATCTGCACCTAAACTAATCGCTTGGGGTATCTGCTTAAAGTAAAAGGCTATATAATAGTCTCTTATTCGTTTTGCGCTTATATCTTCAAGAGTACCTTTAAGCTCTTCAAGTTCCGTTGTAATCGTTGAAGATCTAATAGAATAAGTGACATTACCCTGCTTAAGTTCAAAACTAGTTTGGGCTAGATTTGTGCTTGCTATAACACTTGCCGGCATATAATACGTAAAATCTGTAACGCCTTCTCTTGCGGCTAGAGGATATGTCTTTGTATTATTTATTCCCGGTATGATATAGTTACTACGGTATTTGATTGAAAACTCATTAGGTCCATCTTCTAGTGTCCAGTATGGTTTTCTACGAAGCGCTTCAACCTTATCTTCAAAGTACTTTAAGTACTCCTCAAACTTATCCTCTTTATCTTGCTCATCTTGATCAAAGTGTGTTCTTGTTGTTACTCTATCTGAGAACAGGGACTTAGGATACTGCCCATCTACCATATCCACTGTTTTATCAATCACACGAGCTTTTAAATCATATCTTTTCCCAGGTTTTGTATTTCTAATGATATAGACAAAATGATCATATCCTGCCGGGATATCCTTTTTATCTTCTTTTGATACAAGCCTGCTAGTTGGATAATCTAAACGATAATCCTCATCTAGTTCACCTTGGACAGCAATATCAAAATCATAGTCTTTTGGAATCTCTGCACCTTCAGGGATAGGTGCTAAAAAACTAAGAACAATTTCCCTTTTAGGATCATGGGTATAGGCCTGGACATTTTCTACCTTTAACCTAATTGGCTTTTGAATAGGATCTGTGGTTACAGGAATTCCTACCCAAGAAGAATACACCTTTTCCCCTTCTACCACTAACACCGTACGAACATAGTAGTAATAAATCTTGTTTGGACTTAAATCTACATTTTCTAACTGTAACTTATTACTTCTTTGCTCAGGCTCTACCTTTTTCCAAGTGTTAGTCTCTTTTTCATATCGATCTATAAAAGGATTTTTAGTATGCCATGCTTCTATTTCGTTTTTTGTATCCTTATACATTAGTTTCTCAATAGAAACTATCCTACTATCTTCTTCTTTAGCTAATTTCCTAGAATCAATACGTGCCACTTCATAGTAAAGCTCTTCGCCTTCTTGCTTGCTATAATCGGGTGCCTTCCACCCAATGGTAGCCGTTGCATTGTTTGGCTGTGCTACTACCGTTAATCCTTCTGGTACTGGTGGGACTCTTTCTCCTGGCTCAGGTTCACTTGGCTTTGTGTAAGCAGTAAAGCTATGTTCTTTAGAAAAAACAGAGTGCCTTGGTTCCAATGATTCTCCTTGGCTATCTTCAAGATCAAGTCTAACCCTTATTTTTGTATAATAAACTTGATTTGCATCTAAACCTTCTAATACAATATTATTCATTCCTACGTTCGTTGAACCATTATAACCTAACCGCAAAGCTCCACCTTTACGTAAAACCTCCATATCCCCATCTTTTAATTGATACTCTTTTGCCACGTCAAGATTAGTAGCTAATGGCATAGCTTCCGTCAACTTCGACTCTTCTATATTTTTCTTTTGATATAAATAGACTTCGTATATTCCTTGATTATTATCAGCAATCGCTAAGTTTAGCGGATCTAACATTTGTTTCATATATCTTCCTAAATCCACATTCCCCCATGAAAAGGATTGCCTAGTCCTATTTAAAGTTCCCTCATCTAGTAAGTTTTCGGATTCTATTTTAGTTGGAACTGGAATCACTTCTTCTAAAGGGCTAACCGTAATAGCCTTTGGATTAGATTCATTACTAACACCCATTGTAATCGCCGATCCCGTAGTTGTTTTTGGCTCGTATAGTGCCCGCATAGTTAAATAATATATCCCCGGTACGTCCTTATCTGTAAGCTTGTTATCCACATTTTCCTCATCTAATACTGGATACTCTTCTTTATTTTTATCGTACTCAGATGGCATCTTAATAATTTGTTCCCAGCCATCTTCTCCTTGTTTTTTCAAGACTACATTTTCCATTGTAAAGGTGTTTTTTGAAGGGTTATACCTAATTCCCTCTGGATCTTTCCCAGCTGTTCCAGCATATGTTTTTACATTAATCGACTTATCTTCCTCAGCATTTACTTTAAAAATCTTAATTAATGTACCGGTGTCTTTCGTCGTTTCCGCTTCATTGTGCAGGGATAGTTCGTAATAAATATTTCCCTTTTCAAGAAGTGTATCTAAAATCTTGTCTTGAGATGAATTTCTAGGCGCACTCCATGTCAAATCAAATCCAATGGTTTCTGGTTGCTTCCCTAATTCCTCTGGGGGAACTGCATAAATATTATCAATGTTTTGGATTATTGGAGTAGGTGGTGGAATTGTTAAATCTTCTTTGGGTATATAGTGTAATATTTGAGAGTACATGGTGCCTTGGCTATATTTTACAGTAATCCTATAGTATTGATTATCATCTGTAGCTGAAAATGGCACTGGTATTGTAATAGGTGCATCATCATCAACATCCGTAGGCATATATTTGTGTTCCACTAATGTTCTCCAGTTAGTTCCATCTGTTGCAGTTTCTACCGCATAGGTGAATTCTGTACTCTCTGTCCCCCTATATGGTTCCAACTTAATATAAGCATCTTGGAGACTTGATCTTTCAATTTCATATTTTAGATAAGTATATCTCCCTATATCATCATCTTTCCCTTTAGCTATGGGGCTAAAAATTCCTAAAGCTTGCGGCTTTGCCCCCTCAAGCTTTTTGTTTAAAGATAGTTCTATTACTTTGAAAATGGAACTACCTTGCAAAGCTTTCCACTGTACAATATTTTTAGTATTTTCATTATTTCCCATATCATCTTCCGCCAAATATAGCGTGTAAGTATTATTTGTATCGTCATATGATAGTTTTTTATCTTCATTTTCTAAGCCTGTAATTGCCGAGCCTTCACCTAAGTTAAATGATAATTGAGCACGTGCATTTGTTAAGTCTTCAATTACTAGTGTTCCCTCAATCTTTTTAGCTTCAATTTCTTCTATTTTCCTGAATTCAAAGTGGTCTAAATCATTTTTAAGACTTTCCTCATTAAAGCTCCTAGGTCGTTTAAATTCTATTTTAACACCTGGCTTTGATCCAGGATGTTCCTGTCCTGTTCCTGGCATCACTATGGTTTCTTTATTTGAAATTTTTCCGTCTTCTATTTGAATATGAATCGGCGATATTTTATATTCTTCTAAACCTGTTAATACTTCTATTTTATCAGATGCATTTTCGTTCAAAACTGCATGTTTCAACTCAAAGGGTGTAATATTCCCTTGTTTAATACTATTTGCTTGTACATATACTGTATCATCTGCACTCCATCTAAACCGCATTTCCATCTTGGTACCTATTAAGACGCTCCCACCAGGATAGGTACTCCCTTTTTGCAAAGATATCTTCTCGTTTCCTACCTCATCATTCATTTTTACCCAGTTTCCTGTATCCATATTAAACCTTTGACGGTTTCTCTTTATTTCTCCTGACTTATTAAAAACCTTTACATCTACAGTTGCAGCATTACCAAGATCTTGCCTATCAAATATAAGTTGTACCTTTTCGGCTGCACCTGAACCACCCTCATCTTCCACAAAATATTCTAACGTATATATACCTGGTGTTTCTTTTACACTCCAGCTAACCAAGGCTTCTTGTTCACCTGTTTTTATATTACTTAGCTCAAGCCCACGACTCAAACTTCCTTCCCGCTCCCACTTTAGACCATAAAGATTTCCTGTTTGAGCATATGTAACCATACTTGCCCCTGGGATTACCATTTGCAAAAATATACTTGCCGATATTACTAATGAGATTGTTTTTTTCATATATGTCGACTCCTTTATAGGTGTTATTATTGTTCTATATTTTTCTATGTATAGCTTTCTATATATATCGGCAAAACCGTCCCAAATATTAGGGATGGTTAACAAATATTCATAATTTGTGTAGGGCCAAAATAAGGCCTGCCTATCTTCGACTCAACACCTCTTGCATAAAGCGCAAAGGGTGTTTCGCT
>DUUM01000276.1 GCA_012841565.1 Candidatus Epulonipiscium sp.
ATAATGAAGGAAATCAGCAGTAGAAAAGACAATAGCGGCCTTGCGGACTTACTAGATATTAGAACCTTTGAAGCGTACACAACGGACAAGCCGTTTCAAGCAGCGGCTAAAAAATTAGCAATGGAGTATGCGGATGAATTTTTAAAAGGGAATAAAAACAGCTTTGCATTTATCGGACAATCGGGAATAGGAAAATCTCACTTAGCAATAGCGATAAGTAGAAAACTACTAGAAGCAGGGATAAATGTTAAACACTATACCGCATATGAAATAATACAAAAACTAGAAGCATGCAAATATGATGAACAAAACTACAACTTGGAGTTTGGCAGGATTGCAAATTGCGGGATGCTATTTATAGATGATCTCTTTAAATCCTCAATATCCAATTATTACAACCAAGAAAGTATAAAACAAGAAGATTTAAGGGAAATGTTTAAAATTATAAACTACAGATACAATAAGAAACTGCCAATAATGGTAACTAGCGAGATACACTTTGAAAGGTTTGCGGAGCTGGATCAAGCGATTATTGGAAGGATAAATGAAATGTGCAACTACAAATATTTAATATCGGTGAAGCCTGATGCAAGTAAAAACTATAGGCTAACAAGAAGGTAGTTAGCAATCTGAAGAAATAGCGAAAGGATTGGTGTGGATGAAAGGTATGACGGCAATGGCATTAATTTATATATCATGTTGTGCTGCAATAGCGGTGGCAATATACGTTACTAAGAGTGCATTTCCCTTGTGGGCGCTAATATTGATTCCTAATTACAAGAGTGGTAATTAATAGTGACATTACAAACAACTTGAATAAATAGAGAAGGAGTGGGTTCCTATGAAAAATAAAGATGTAATAAAAGAGGCACTTGATGATTTAAAACATGGAGTAGAAGTAGGGAATATAACATTTCAGATGCCAGAAGATGAAAAGATAATAGCTATTATTATGGTTGCACTAAAGAAACAATTATCTAAGAAGGTAACCAATGTCTACCTTGCAAATGGAGAAAGAGAATACGGCGAATGTCCAGCGTGTGGGCATACGGGGTTGAGAAAACATGATCACGAATGTTGTTGGTGGTGTGGACAGAGATTAGATTGGGAATCAGATGATGGGTTTAGCAAATTGAATAAATAGCGAAGGAGTGAATATTTAAATTGATAAAGTGGCTACTATCCAAAATATTTAAGAGAAACTATTTCAAAAGTGTAGATTACAGCAATAGAGAGGATTTTAGTTGTGAGGTATATGGCTTCATTGATAAAAATCATATAACACATATAACAAAAGTTAAATATTTTTAAATCACAGTCCAAACAAATAGCGAAGAGGTGAACAGGTGATTGAAAAAATAACTGGTGAGCAGGCAGACGTAGTAATAAAACACAGGATACCACCTGGACGATTCTATACGATAGAAAAACATGAAGGTAAAAATATTTACGTAGGAATAGATAACGATTATGGGGATGCGTGGACAGAGGATTTTAAGTCGCTTGGTTCGTGTAAAAGATGGTTAGGGTAATGTGAAAATCCAAACAAATTATCAAAGTGTAAAAGGAGGCGGACATGGATTTTGAAGAAATCGGGAATGTTGCAAGCTGGGCGGCTGATCTAGCA
>DUUM01000277.1 GCA_012841565.1 Candidatus Epulonipiscium sp.
AAAAAATATGGAGGTGTAGATTTGCAAGTACGGAAACCAAAAGTAAAACAAAGTAAATTAAAAATTATTCCCCTAGGAGGTCTAGGAGAAATAGGAAAGAACATGACGGTGTTTGAATATGAAAACGAAATAATCGTTGTGGATTGTGGTTTAGCATTCCCAGATGATGAGATGCTAGGGATTGATATTGTAATCCCGGATATCACATATTTAAGACGGAATGTCGACAAGATAAAAGGCATTGTGTTAACACATGGTCATGAAGACCATATTGGTGCATTACCTTATGTTCTTCAAGAAATCAATGTTCCGATTTTTGGAACGAGATTAACCCTTGGACTCGTAGAGAATAAATTAAAAGAACACGGTCTCTTAAGATCAACAACTCTTAACTGTGTAAGCCAAGGTCAAATCATAAGTGCTGGTGAACATTTTAAGGTTGAATTTATTAGGACAAACCATAGTATTGCAGATGCAGTATCCTTAGCAATCAAAACACCAATAGGAATGGTTGTACATTCAGGAGACTTTAAAATAGACTATACACCTATACGTGGTGAAATGATTGACCTGCCAAGGTTTGCAGCACTAGGTAGTAAAGGTGTGTTAGCTATGTTAGCAGACAGTACCAACATCGAAAAACCAGGCTATACGCCAACAGAGCGATTAGTTGCTAAACGATTTGATGAAATATTTGCTAGCAAAACGGATCAACGTATTATGGTAGCTACATTTGCGTCTAACGTAGACCGTGTACAACAGATTATCAATTCAGCTGCTAAATATAACCGTAAAGTAGCTATTATTGGAAGAAGTATGGTTAACGTAGCAAAAACAGCTAGTGAACTTGGCTATTTAGATATTCCGAAAGATATTGTAATCGATGTCAATGACGTTAAAAGATATAATGATGGTCAAATTGCTATTATAATGACAGGGAGCCAAGGGGAACCTATGGCGGCATTATCACGCATGGCCAAATCTGAGCATAGACAAATAGAAATTAGGCAAGGGGATGTTATTATCCTAAGTTCTACCCCAATCCCAGGGAACGAAAAAACAGTTTCAGAAGTTGTCAATGAACTCTTTAGAAAAGGAGCAGAAGTTATCAGGGAAGATACTCACGTATCTGGACACGCTGCCCAAGAAGAATTAAAATTATTCCACTCTCTCGTTAAACCTAAGTTCTTTATACCAGCTCATGGTGAATATAGACACTTGCACAAGCATGCAGAACTTGCTATGGAACTTGGAATGGAACGTCAAAATATCGCCATTGCATCTATTGGAGACGTTATTGAACTTACCCGTAACAGTTGTAAAATTGTAGGGACTGTCCCTTCAGGCAAGATTTTAGTAGACGGTTTAGGCGTTGGTGATGTCGGTAATATCGTTCTAAGGGATCGTAAACATCTTTCGCAAGATGGTTTACTCGTGATTGTAATAACACTTGAGCGAGGAACTGGAAAGGTAGTTGCAGGCCCAGATATTATATCAAGAGGGTTTGTATACGTAAGAGAATCCGAAAACTTAATGGATGATGCAAAAAATGTTGTTAAAAAATCATTAGATCGCTGCGAAGAAAAAAGAATTAAAGAATGGTCTCAAATCAAAAATATTGTAAGAGATGATTTGCGTGAATTTGTATGGCAAAAAACAAAGAGAAGTCCTATGATTTTGCCAATCATTATGGAAGTATAGACAAGCACAATGTATCTATATAGTCATCTATAAAGTCATGTAAGCAAAACTGCCTACATGACTTTGTATTTTTTAATTGAAGATTGTCCTTAATAACGGTATAATCAAAAGAGCATTACGTTAATAAGATTAATATAAAGGAGAATTACACCTATGGACAATAAAAAAGGCAAGGGGATACCATGGTATTTACGGCTGTTTTTTAATATTATAATTGTTGGGATTTTAATTTTTGCAGTTCAAACGGCCTATGAAATAGGATTTAAATCATCCTATGACATTATTGTAGAGCAATCAAAAAAACAAAAAGATTCTAATATTAAAGAAGTAAAAATTAAAGTCAATAAAGGAGCGTCTACGGAGGATATTGCAGAAGCAGTATATGCAGGTGGCTTGATTTCTAATAAAATGTGGTTTAGACTCCAAAGCAAACTTTTTAAATTTGATGGCAAATATAAAGAGGGCGTCTATTCTTTAAATACAACCATGGATGATAAAAGAATAATGACGTTCTTAACAACGGAAAAAGTGGCGGAAAGTGAAAGTGTAAGGGTAACTATTCCAGAAGGGTTTAATGTTATGCAAATTGCAGCAAGATTAGAAGAACTAGATCTTGTCTCCCAGGAGGATTTTCTAAAAGCCGTTAATGAGCGAGATTATGAGTATGAATTTTTAGAAGATATCGACCATACAAAGAAAAACAAACTAGAAGGTTACTTGTTCCCTGATACCTACTTTTTTCCAGAAGATGTTACAGCACAAGAGGTTGTTATTAGAATGCTAAATCGCTTTGAAGAAATAACTGATAAATATAAACAAGAATTAGTTAATATTCCTTATTCTTTTGATGACGTTATTATTATCGCTTCTATTATTGAGCAAGAGGCTAAGTTGGAAGAGGAAAGAGCCATTATTAGTGGGGTTATGTACAATAGATTAGCAGATGCTATGAAGCTACAAATGTGCTCAACGGTGCAATATGCATTAGAGAAAAAGACAGCAAACCTTTCCTATGATGATTTAGCTGTGGAATCGCCTTATAACACCTACAAGTATGAAGGGCTTCCAATAGGGCCTATTTGTTCCCCAGGGGAGGCTTCTCTTAGAGCAGCTTTCCGGCCAGAAGAACATGATTATTATTTCTTTGTATTAAATGACGCAGAAAGTGGTTCTCATGCGTTTAGTGGAACGGCAGAAGAGCATAATAGTAATAAATCAAAATACAAGCAATCACTTGATAAAAACTTTCATCAGTAAAGGATATGTATAATGAGCGAAATTAATTATGATTATATAGTAGAATATATTCGGGCGATTCGCCCACCTAATCAGGGCATACTACAAGATATTGAGATGCAAATTGCAAGAGGAAGTGCAACCTGGCCAATTATTAAGCCAGAAGTTGCAAGTTTTTTAGAAGTCATGCTCGCCATTAAAAGACCCACAAAAATACTGGAAATAGGGACAGCAGTTGGATATTCTGCAATATTAATGAGTCAGTACTTAGAACCGGGCGGACAAATAACCACCATTGAAAGATTTGACGTAATGCAAAGAAAAGCTGAGGAGCATATAAACCAAGCTAATTTAAATGATAAAATTAAAATACTTCAAGGCAATGCATCAGAGTTATTACCAACATTAGAAGCGTCTCAGTATGATGTTATATTTATGGACTGTGCAAAAGGTCAGTATATAACATTCTTACCTGAGTGTATTAGGTTGCTTAAAGATGATGGTATATTAATTACAGATAACGTGCTTCATAAGGGCGTGGTTGCTAAATCTAGGTATTTAGTCCCTAGGCGTCAACGGACGACCCATGGAAGGCTAAGAGAGTTTTTATATCAAATTAATCATCACCCACAATTAAAATCAGCCGTATTACCATTTGGCGATGGTATTGCGATTAGTCATAAAGTCGGAGGCATAAATAATGAAAAATAACACAATAGAATTACTTGCTCCAGCAGGCAATCTTGAGGCACTAAAAATTGCCATATTATATGGAGCAGATGCAGTATATATGGGAGGCCATCATTACGGACTTAGGGCAAAAGCTAGAAACTTTACCCCAGAACAAATGCAAGAAGGTATTGATTTTGTTCACGAACACGGCAAAAAGGTCTATATTACAGCTAATATTATAGCTCATAATGATGATTTTGAAGGAATGGCAGAGTATTTTAAGGAAATCGAACAAATGGGTGCAGATGCTATTATTGTTGCAGATCCAGGGGTGTTTATGATTGCTAAAGAAGCCATCCCGAATATGGAAATTCACTTATCGACTCAGGCCAACAATACAAACTACCATAGTGCTTTATTTTGGGCAAAACAAGGAATAGAACGAATTGTTGTAGCAAGAGAACTTTCTTTTAAGGAAATTAAAGAAATGAGAGAAAAACTACCTGAGGATGTTACCATAGAGGCATTTGTCCATGGCGCTATGTGTATTTCATATTCAGGTAGATGCCTCATGAGCAACTATCTAACAGATAGAGATGCGAATAAAGGGGAATGCTCACATCCTTGTAGATGGGAGTATAATGTGGTAGAAAAGACACGTCCAGGAGAATATATGCCAGTGGAAGAAACTGAAAGAGGCACATTTATTTATAATTCTAGAGACTTATGTATGATAGAATTTATACCAGAGCTCATAGAGAGTGGTATAACCAGTCTAAAAATAGAAGGCCGTATGAAGACCGCCTTCTATGCAGGAACTGTTATAAAGGCCTATAGGGAGGCAATAGATACGTATTTAAGATCCCCAGAGGAATATGAACAAAAGAAATCATATTTTTTAGAAGAAGTTAGTAAAGCAAGTCATAGAGAATATACCACAGGATTTTATAATGGTAAAACTACTTCTTCAGATCAAACCTATACGCATAATGCTTATATACGCAACTATGATTTTGCGGGGATGATTATCGATTTTAATGAAGAAACTGGCATGGTGACAGTAGAACAAAGAAGAAAATTCTCTGTAGGAGACGATATAGAAGTCATGCCACAAAATGAGCCGTCCTACAAAATTGAAATCACACATATGTGGGATGAAGAAGGAAATTCAATCGACTCAGCCCCCCATCCAAAACAAAAAGTGAAATTTAAAGTCAGCAAACCAATTTTGATTCCTGCTATTTTACGTAAAGTTGCAGATTAAGAGCCTTCGGGCTCTTTTTATTTGAACAGAATTCACAGTTTGTTAATATATTGACAATTGTTACATAAATAAGCTTGCAAAGATAACCATTATTAACTACAATAGTAGGATATCAAATATTTTGAGAAAGGATCATCTAAATGAAAAGAAATCTTAAAAGGGTATCAAGGGTATTATTGTTTACTATTATGTTCTCGCTAGTAGGACAAAATATTTTCACAGCACCAACAGAAGCGGCACCGGCGACTAAAGAAAACATGCAAATAAAGGTGGACAAATTAAGGAGTAAGACAATACCCGTAGGGAAGATTCAAAAAAGTGAGGAAGATTTTAAATTAGGGGATGTAAATCTACCGAATTATAAATGTATGGGCATGTCTTATGTCGTAGTGTCAGATTTAAAAAAAGCAGGAGGCAATGTATTCTGGGACGGGGCAACTGGGAAAATAGTTATTTATGATTTAAGTCAGCGGATTACTGAAAATCCACAATTCGAAAAGTTAGCAGAGAATTCCATAGGCTATTTAGGAAGAGATGCAGTCTACATAAATTATCAAGAAATACCTGCAATTTTTGTTAATGGTAAGGCGCTTATAGCAACAAAATGGATACCTTCAATTTTAATAGATCAAAAAAGCAAACAAACTAAAGAAGTGAAAAAAGATAGAGATATAAATACAGAAAACTTAGGGATAGAAGGCTTAGAGATAGAAGGCTTAGAGATAGAAGGCTTAGAGATAGAAGGCTTAGAGATAGAAGGTTTACATATAGAAGACTTAGGCATAGAAAATTTTGGAATAAAAGAATTAGAAACAATAGGAGCAGATGTAGAAGAAATAGTGGTTGAAGCAGATGTAGAAGAAATAGTAGAAGTAGATGAGATGGAAGATAAAGGAATAAAGGGAATAAATATATGGTTTGATGGAAAAGATTATATTGAACAAGCATATGACTTTTCTGAGCAAGATTTGGAGGGATATGGGTACTATAGAGACCTTAGGTATCATGAAAAAACAGATTATATATATGTAGGATTTGTTATCACTAAATTTCATGGAATCCTTAATAGTGAAGTAGGTAACCATAAAGCATGGCTTAAAAACCCAAGTTACTATACAATTCCAGAAGCACCAACCCAAGAAATAGTAACGACACTCTTCCCAAATACTAGGGTGAAGGGAATCATGAAATATGCATCAGGCGGTTTTGCAAAAGGTGAGGTTGTAAATGTAAAACAGGCATCAAGTAATAGTAAATATTACTTAACCAATGCAAGTGGTAAGGTAATAACTGTTCCATGGGGGAGTGTTGCCATTCAAAAGAGTCCTGTTACCAAAGAGCAAGCAACCAATGAAGAGATTGAACATTATGTAAATAGTAAAGGTTTCTCAAGTAAGACCAACTATTTTGTTTGGACAGATATCTATCGCCAAAGAACGTATGTATTTCAAGGATCTAAAAATAAATGGAAAATAATAAAGAACTTCGTATGTTCTACAGGGAAAGATACACATCTTACACCAGTTGGAAGCTACACTTTGAATGTTAGGGTGCCCTCATTTGGTGGGAGTCAGTATAGAGTTAAAAATGCATATGCATTTATAGGGACCTCCTATTTGTACCACTCAGTTCTGTATGACCCAACGGGAACATACCTATTAAGTAGTTGGGGTAAACTTGGCAATAAGGCTTCAAGTGGCTGTATAAGACTGGCACCGGAAGATAGCGTGTGGTTTTACAAAACCCTTCCTATTGGAACAGGTATTTTTATCAACTAAATAATAATGCTAATACAGTCCTTATGCCTAGAGAGTTATTTAGGTATAAGGGCTGTTTAATATAAAATAAAGGCTTTTATAGTTATAATTGAAGAGAATTTTATTATATGATACAATTAAAAGGCTTTCACATTATATTTAAAGCAGAGAGGAATTACACATATGGAAATTCTTAAAAAAGAATACAAAGATGTATGGGCATCATATACAGATCAAGATAAAAAAAGTCTTTTTGAATATGCTGAAAGATATCGCCAGTTTATCTCTAGATGTAAAACAGAAAGAGAGTGCGTGCGAGATATGGTTCAAATAGCTGAAGAAAATGGCTATGAAAACTTAGAAAAGCTAATGAAATCCGGAGAGACAGTAAAGCCAGGATCAAAGGTATACGCAAACTACAATGATAAGGCTCTAGCAATGTTTTGCGTAGGAGAAAAACCTTTTACAGAAGGCCTCAATATTTTAGGTGCACATTTAGATTCACCAAGACTAGATTTAAAACCAATACCATTATACGAAGATAGTGGATTTGCTATGTTTAAGACTCACTACTATGGCGGTGTTAAAAAGTACCAATGGATCGCAATTCCGCTTGCAATTCACGGCGTAGTTGTGAAAAAAAGTGGCGAAGTTATCAATATAAATATAGGAGAAGACGAGGGAGACCCAGTCGTAGGTGTTTCAGATCTTCTTATTCACCTGTCTAAAGATCAACTAGAGAAAAAACTAGGGGACGCTATTGCAGGTGAAGATTTAAATATATGCTTAGGGTCTATACCGATTAATGAAGAAGACGAAAAAGAAAAGGTTAAAGCAAATATTTTAGTGCTACTTAATGAAAAATATGGTATTGTTGAAGAGGATCTTGTTTCTGCCGAAATTCAAATTGTACCAGCAGGTCCTGCAAGAGATTATGGACTAGACCGCAGTATGATTATAGGATATGGACAAGATGATCGGGTATGTGCTTATGCTTCACTAGAGGCTCAGTTAGAGGTTCAAAACCCTGATAAAACAACGGTAACCATCTTGGTTGACAAAGAAGAAATAGGAAGTATGGGAGCATCGGGTATGCAATCTCGCTTTTTTGAGAATACTATAGCAGAACTTCTTAATTTAGCGGGCGAGTATTCAGGGTTAAACCTAAGTAGAACCCTAGCTAAATCTAAAATGTTATCGTCAGATGTTACGGCTGGATATGATCCAAACTTCCCGGCAGTAATGGATAAATACAACTCAGCTTATTTTGGCAAAGGTGTTGTATTTAATAAATACACAGGGTCAAGAGGGAAATCAGGATCTAACGAAGCCAATGCAGAGTACGTGGCCCAGCTCCGCAAGATTATGGACCAAGAAAATGTCACTTGGCAAACATCGGAGATGGGTAAAGTAGACCAAGGTGGCGGTGGAACCATTGCCTATATACTAGCGAACTTTGGTATGGACGTCATAGACTGCGGCGTACCTGTTCATAGCATGCATGCACCATGGGAAATTACAAGCAAGGCAGATCTATATGAAATGAAGAAAGCTTATATTGCATTCTTAAAACACGCATAAAAGGAGATTATTATGGAAGCTAAAAACCCAATTGTTACAATAGAACTAGCGAATGGTTCACAGATTAAAGTAGAATTATATCCAGAAATCGCACCAAACACAGTGAATAACTTTATAAGTCTAGTAGGCAAAGGATTTTATAACGGACTTGTTTTCCACAGAGTTATTAATGGCTTTATGATTCAAGGTGGTTGCCCAGATGGGACAGGTATGGGGGGTCCGGGATACCAAATTCCAGGAGAATTCAGCCAAAATGGCGTAAAGAATACATTGGTTCATACAAAAGGTGTTATTTCTATGGCACGTTCAGGACATCCTGATTCAGCAGGTTCACAATTTTTTATTATGCACCAAGACTCCCCGCATTTAGATGCTCAATATGCTGCCTTTGGTAAAGTTATTGAAGGCATTGAAGTAGTTGATGCCATTGCAGACGGGCGCACAGGTATGGGAGATCGTCCACTTGAAGATGTGGTAATGAAAGAGGTAACAGTAGATACATTTGGGGTAACTTATGAAGAACCGCAAAAAAGCTAAATAAAATGTAAATAGATGTATGATTTTTAAAAGAACAGTGTTATAATAAGAACACTATATTTGAAGGGAGATTATAAAATGACAGACCATAAAGATTGCGATTGCAACCACGAGGAAGATCAAGTAATATATGTTGTATTTGATGGCGAAGACGAGGAAGTAGCATGTGATGTACTCGGCGTTTTTGAAGTAGAAGATAGAAACTATATTGCGATTACACCACAAGACAGCGATGATGACGTATTATTATATGGTTTCGAAGAAGAAAATGATGAGGTTAACCTTATCGAAATCGAAACAGATGAAGAATACGAAAAAGTAGCAGTAGCTTTTGAAAAAGAATTCTTTGACGAAGAAGAAGAAGATCAAGAATAATTAAAATAAAAAAAGGCTAAATCATATGATTTAGCCTTTTTTTGCGTTTATTTTGTACTTTAAAATTGTATAAAAAACCTGATATGTGAAATACTACAATAAAGAAACTTAATATATATATGTAATACTTAGTAATAAGAGGAAAGGGGGAGTGTGGATGATTAAAAAAATAGCATATGGTTTACTAATGTGCTCTTGTGTGAGTGGGTGTTCAATGGTTAATCTAAGGGCTTCAACCTATAACCTAAAGGCTTCAACCCATAGCCAAAGTCAAAACCCCATTGTGACCATGACCCTAGATAATGAGCAGCAAATATTAATTGAACTTTATCCGCAGCAGGCTCCTAACACAGTGAATAATTTTATATCTCTCATACAAGAGGGCTATTACGATGGTCTCACTTTCCATAGGATTATAGAAAACTATATGATACAAAGTGGAGATCCACTAAGGAACAATTACGGAACCCCAGGCTACACAATTAAAGGAGAATTCAAAAATAATGGCGTTAAGAATAGTCTGAAGCATGACAAAGGTGTGATTTCCATGGCTAGGGGGTCTAAATACGACTCAGCAGGATCCCAATTCTTTATTACACTAGGTAAAGATAACCGATTAAACGGCGACTACGCAGCCTTTGGTAAGGTAATACAGGGGATGGAGGTAGTGAAAGCCATAGGACATATGGGACCTGACCCTGATAAAAAAGAATTGAATGTGCCAATTATCATAACAATGACAGTGGATACTAAGATGGGGAAATACTCAGAACCTATGGTCATCCCAATTGATTCTAAATAGAATATTTTATTTCATTAAAAAACAAGTATAATGATTTATACTTGTTTTTTAATGAAATAAAACAGGATAAACAGGTAGAAGAAAGAACCCCTAAACAATAAAACAGTTGACACGAACATAGGTTTCATTTAGAGTATAGAGTTGATACTATGTGATAGGATAAGGTGAGATAAATGACAAATGAAACATATGGTAACCAGAGTATATCTTCTTTAAAAGGTGCCCAAAGAGTAAGGCTAAGACCGAGTGTAATCTTTGGTTCAGATGGCATTCAAGGATCAGAGCATGCTGTTTTTGAAATACTCGCAAATTCAATTGATGAAGCAAGAGAAGGATACGGAAACCGGATTATGGTAACCCTACATAAAGATCACTCAATAACAATTGAAGATTTTGGTAGAGGCGTGCCACTAGATTATAATGAAAAAGAAAAAAAATACAACTGGGAATTGGTCTTTTGTGAATTATATGCCGGTGGAAAATATAACAATAATGAAGGCGAACACTATGAGTTTAGTCTGGGTCTTAATGGACTAGGTGCCTGTGCAACTCAATATAGCTCAGAATTTATGAACGTTGCAGTTCGAAGAGATGGCTATTTATATGAATTAACCTTTGAAAAAGGTGAAAATATAGGGGGTCTTAAAAAGACAAAAATAACGAGCAAAGAGACCGGAACTAAGATTCACTGGAAACCAGATGCAGATGTATTTACAGAAGTTAATATATCAATGGAATATTTCCATGAAACACTTAAAAGACAGGCAGTTGTTAACCAAGGGATTATATTTGAGATTTATGACGAAGCTACCGATGAGAGAACACAGTATGAATATGATGATGGGTTAGTGGATTACCTCCAAGAGGTAGCAGACGGAAAGAATTTTACCAACATCGTTTCTTACCATCATGAAGCAAAAGGACGTGATAGTAGCTCCCGCCCGGAATATAGACTAAAGTTTCAAATTGCTTTTTGTTTTTGTAACGAACAAAACCTCCTAGAGTACTATCATAACTCTAGTTATTTAGAATACGGCGGTTCTCCGGATAAGGCTGTTAGGAACGCTATGGTATATGCCATAGATCAATACCTTAAAAGCGAAGACCTCTATAATAAAAATGAAAAAAGAATTAACTTTACAGATATTGAAGATAGTTTAATTCTTATTATAAACTCGTTTTCTACCATTACCAGTTATGAAAACCAGACTAAAAAAGCAATCCAAAATAAGTTTATCCAAGATGAAATGACTGAGTTTTTAAGAGAGCATATGCATATTTATTTCATTGAAAACAAATATGAAGCTGATAAAATTGCAAAGCAGATCTTGGTTAATAAAAGAAGTCGTGAAAAAGCAGAAAGAACCCGTATCAATATTAGACAAAAACTGACTGGAAATATAGACCTATCAAATCGTGTAAAAAAGTTTGTTGATTGTCGTTCTAAAGATACTGACAAAAGAGAACTATATATAGTGGAAGGTGACTCAGCACTTGGCGCCTGTAAGCTAGGGCGGGATTCAGACTTCCAGGGTATTATGCCAGTCCGAGGGAAAATACTAAACTGCTTAAAAGCGGACTATGATCGTATATTTCAAAGTGATATTATCGTTGATCTTTTAAAGGTACTAGGATGTGGCGTAGAAATAAAATCAAAGCATAATAAAGATATCAATACCTTTGATCTAGATAAACTACGATGGGGGAAAGTCATTATATGTACTGACGCCGATGTTGATGGCTTCCAGATTAGAACCCTTATATTAACCATGTTATATATCTTAGTTCCAACCTTAATAGAAGAAGGTAAAGTTTATATAGCTGAAACGCCCCTATATGAAATTACAACTAAAACTAAAACATTATTTGCCTATACGGAAGAAGAAAAGTTCGATATGGTCTCTAAGCTCAAAGGCCCATATACCTTGCAACGTTCTAAAGGACTGGGTGAGAACAATCCAGATATGATGTGGTTAACCACAATGAGTCCTGCGACAAGACGGTTAATACAGGTGATTCCGGAGAATGCAAAAGATACACAGGATATGTTTGAACTTCTCTTAGGCGATAATTTAGAGGGCCGAAAAGATTTTATTGCATCAGATGGCCACCGCTATATTGATAAATCAGAAATAGTCTAAGAAGACATGTGAATTAATTTAAGAACATAAATGAAGGAAGTGAACAAAGCAGTGATAGATGGGGAAAAGCAAAAAATCACCGATACACTTGAAAAAAACTATATGCCTTATGCCATGAGTGTCATTATTTCTAGGGCAATCCCTGAAATTGATGGGTTTAAACCTTCTCATAGGAAACTATTATTTACCATGTATAAAATGGGACTCATTAAAGGTAATCGTACAAAATCAGCCAACATTGTTGGGCAAACCATGAAAGTTAACCCCCATGGGGATACGGCTATTTATGAAACCATGGTACGCCTATCGGAGGGCTACGCGGCACTTAATACCCCTTTTGTAGACTCCAAAGGTAACTTTGGTAAACAGTACTCAAGGGATATGGCATACGCTGCAGCTAGGTATACAGAAGCCAAACTTGCAGCCATTGCGACAGAAATATTTGGAGAAATCGAAGAAAACACAGTTGAATTTGTAGATAACTATGATGGAACCATGAAAGAACCCGTTCTTTTACCCGTTCGGTTTCCTAATATACTCGTTAATCCAAATCAAGGAATTGCCGTAGGAATGGCAAACTATATCTGCGGATTTAATTTGGTAGAGGTTTGTAATGCAACAATTGAATTACTAAAGGACCCAACAGCGGATTCACACCAATATATGCTAGCGCCAGATTTTCCATCAGGTGGGGATATTGTCTACCATGAACATGAAATAAGAAAAATATTTAATACAGGCAGGGGTTCTTTTAAATTAAGGGGTAAGTATAGGTACGATAAAAAACAAAACTGTGTAGAAATATATGAAATACCTTATAATACAACTATAGAAGCCATTATAGATAAGATTATTGATCTTGTTAAAGGCAATAAAGTAAGAGAAATTGTAGACGTAAGAGATGAGACAGACCTATCAGGTCTTAGAATTACAATAGATGTGAGACGAAATACAGATATTGATATTCTTATGCACAAAATATTTGCATCAACGCCTCTAGAATCTACTGTAAGTTGTAACTTTAATATTTTAGTTAGAGGGACACCAAAGATAATGGGTGTTAATGAGATTCTAAACGAATGGATTGATTTTAGAGTGGGTTGTATTAGGAATAAATACCTATATAACATCGATAAAATGGAATCTAAGCACCACCTATTATTGGGACTTGAAAAATTACTTGTGGACATTGATGCAGCCATTAGGATTATAAGGGAAACCAAAACAGAAAAGCTTGTAATTCCTAACTTAGTCGAAGGTTTTTCTATTACTAAAGAGCAAGCAGAGTTTATTGCGGAAATTAGATTGAGAAATTTAAACCAGGAGTATATTCTAAAGCGTATAGCAGAAATAGAAGAATTAGCCAAAGAAATCAATCGGTTAACAACTCTTGTTAAAAGTGATAAAAAGATTAAAGGGGTTATTGCTAAAGAACTAACCCAAATTATTAAAAAGTATGGTGCTAAAAGATTAACCCAAATCATTAGTGATGATGAAATCGAAGAAATATCTGAAGAAGATATGATTGAAGATTATAATCTAAAAGTCTTTATAACGGAGCATCAGTACATTAAGAAAATAACACTCGCATCTCTTAGGGGCTCATCAGAGCAAAAAACCAAAGATGATGACCATATAACCCAAGAGATAGAAGCAACTAATAAAGCTGACTTAATCTTGTTTTCAGACAAACAAAAAGCATATAAAATGAAACTATATGAACTAGAAGATGTCAAAGCAAGTGATTTAGGGGGCTATTTACCTAATATACTAGAACTTGAAGAAGACGAGAAAATCATACATATCCATGGCACAACTGATTATAGCGGATTTATGCTATTTGGATATAAAAATGGTAAAGTCTCTAAAGTTCCACTAGAAGACTATATGACAAGGACCAATAGAAGGCGCCTCTTAAATGCATACTCTGACGAAGATGAATGTGTCGGCATATGCTTCGTACCTGAAGATGGCATGCTTTTTGGTACCCGAAGTGATGGTAGAGCAGTGGTTTTTGATTCGTCTTTAATTCCTACTAAAGTTAATAAAGACGCTAGAGGAACCCAGGCAATGAAAATGACCAAGACCACAACATTTGAAAAATTAACCCTAGCAGATCACTTAGATGATCAAGAGAGAAAGAAATACCTAACATCTAAAATACCAGCTATGGGCAAGATTATATAATAACTTACCTTCTACAGCTCCTACTTCTACAAGTGGGGGCTGTAGAAGTATATACTTCTTAGATTTGTTCAACTTGTTTTTTATGAATATTCATATTATAATGGGATAAAATAAAATATTGTTATAGAGGCTATAGGGGGATTTATATTATGAGGCAAAAACTACAAGACGCAAAACGTATTGTAATTAAAATAGGAACATCATCACTCACACATGAGAGTGGAAAAATAAATTTGCAACAAATGGAAAATATAGCACGTGTTCTGACTGATTTACAAAACAAGGGCAAAGAAATAGTTCTAGTTACATCAGGGGCAGTAGGGGCAGGCATGCAAAGATTAGGCCTAGGCAGCAAACCACAAGAGCTTGAAATGAAACAAGCAACAGCAGCAGTTGGGCAATCTGTTCTTATGCAAATGTACCAGAAATTCTTTGGAGAATATAATCAAACAGTTGCTCAAATTCTATTAACAAAGGATATTGTCAATGATGAAATAAAAAATATAAATGCGAAAAATACTTTTTGTACCTTAATAAAATTAGGGGTTATTCCTATTGTTAACGAGAATGATAGTATATCTACAGCAGAAATCGAGGGCTTTAGATTTGGTGATAATGATACGCTTTCAGCTACAGTAGCAACACTTATTGAGGCTGACCTTTTAATTATGTTAACAGATATAGACGGATTATATACAGCCAATCCAGCTGTTGATCCTAATGCAAAGCTCATCCATGTGGTAGAGGGAATTGATGATACCATTACATGTAGTGCAGGAGATACAAACTCAAAACAAGGAACAGGTGGTATGGCAACCAAAATTCTGGCAGCTGAAATAACCACTTGTGCAGGAATTGATACCGTTATTGCCAATGGCAACGATATGCATAATATATATACAATAATCCAAGGTGAAGATATAGGGACTTGGTTTAAGACGTCCCACTAGAGTACTAGAGAGGAAAATGAAAATGGAAAAACTACTTGAAAGAATTAATGCATTATCTCATAAAGCAAAGATAGAGGATTTAACAGAGGGAGAAGTAGCGGAGCAAAAAGAACTTAGGGCAGAATACATTAAGCTGTTTAGGGCGGGGCTTAGGCAGCAGTTGGATAATACGCAGATAAAAGAGTTGGATGGGACGATAACGCCGTTGAAGAGGAAGAAGTAAGGGCGTTGGCGCATAAACTGAGTGGCATAGCAACCGCTCATATATAAGAGTTTCGTAAAGTACTAGTTGCTCAGATGTCGTTCATTTGCTAAAAGCTAAAACTCGCTGCGCTCAAACAGTTAGCTTTTTTAACGCAAATGAACGACATCTATCGCAAAGTACTTTTACGAAAATCTTATAAATATTCGCTTATTGCTATGCCACTCAGTTTATTGCGACCGAATGTTATTGACGCTGTGTTGGGGGTTGATGGCGGTTGGTGGATGAGGTCAGATTGGGCGACAAGCTGCGCCGTCGCCGTTTCTGAGGGAGAGTATAGGGCGAGTTTGAGTTGGCTAGTGCTGTGCTTAGGGGCATAAAGCGACTATGTTAGGAGAGTGACACAATGGATAAAAAACAAATACGTAAGATTATGAAGGGCCAAAGAGCCAAGGTGTCAAAGGATGAGGTGCTGGGGTATTCTAGTATCATTTGGGATAAAATCTATAGTATGACAAGTTTTAAGTCTGCAGCGACATTACTTTTGTATAGTAGCATAGGCAACGAAGTGGATACGGAAGAAATTGCAAGGAAAGCTTTATCTATGGGTAAAAGAATAGGCTATCCAGTCACAGACTCAGGAGATAATACAATGGAATTTCATGCTGTTAATGATCTAAACGAACTCCTTCCTATTAAAACAGGTAACTTTAGTTTACTAGAACCCAAGGCAGATCCGAGTAGCAAAATTATACCTGACGCAGATACCTTAATGATTGTGCCGGGTTTAGCCTTTGATAAGGATCTTTATCGTACTGGTTACGGTGGTGGGTTCTA
>DUUM01000278.1 GCA_012841565.1 Candidatus Epulonipiscium sp.
AGCAATCCACCAGGAGTTGTAACAGGTTTAGCTTGGACACCGGTAGGAGGAGATATATTATTCATTGAAGGTACAATGATGCCGGGTAATGGTAAATTAATACTAACAGGTCAGCTTGGAGATGTAATGAAGGAGTCAGCTAAGATTTCACAAAGTTTGATCAGGTCAAGATTTACTTTTAATCTAAGAGGTCTTAAATTTGATAAATATGATTTGCACATTCATGTGCCAGCAGGATCTATCCCAAAAGATGGACCATCTGCAGGCGTAGGATTATTTACAGCAATTGCTTCCCTAATAACTGGGCATTCAGTAGATTCTAATCTAGCAATGACAGGTGAAATTTCATTAAGAGGTGCTGTACTACCTGTAGGTGGAATTAAGGAAAAGGCACTTGCTGCTCATCGTGCAGGAATAAAGAGAATAATTTTACCAAAGGATAATGAAAAGGATATAACAGATATCCCAAAAGATGTACAAAAGGAATTAGAATTTATATTAGTAGAAACAATTGAAGATGTAATTAAAGAAACCATCAATATTGAACTTCCAAAGCCAGATTTTCTTCAAATTTCAGGAGAAAATATACAAAAATTAAGTATATAGTGATCTAGGAAAAGGAAGTAAAATATTAAAAAAATCTAAGGAATTAAGAATTAACTGGGGTCAGTCCCCATGGGCCTGAGGCGTTAGCCTTGGGCCTTGCTATCAATGTTTGCCCGTATTTCAAGCATAAAGAATAAAACAATTGATCAGTTAAAAGAATTACGTAATTTAGGCATTATTGACTTATATACTGGACCAGAAAGTGGTGATGATGAAACACTGTTAATGGTAAATAAAAAACAGACATCAAAAGACATAGTAGAGCAATGTAAAAAATTAGAAGCTGCTGGAATCAAATATGTTGTATCATATCTTAATGGATTTGCTGGTCCTAAACGTAGTAAGGCTCATGCAATAGAGACTGCAAAAATGTACAATCAACTTAAGCCCACATTTACAGGTACTGGTTCATTAACACTATTTCCTGATACAGATTTATATGAAGAAGCTAAAATGGGTAAATTTGATGACTCAACTGAATTAGAAAGAATAATTGAACTAAAAACTTTCCTTGAGCATTTAAATACAGATACTTATATACTTTCTCATCACACGTCTACAGCATCTATTGGGGGAAAGTTTCCAGAGAATAAAGAAAAAATGCTAAATAAATTGTAGTATGCTATTGATAATTATGATGAAGCTAGGCATAATCACCATAGAAATAACACACATAGATTATAAAATATTATTGATTTGAATCCAAATCAATATGAACAAAAATGCAGTGGTAGAAGTAAAAGAAAAGAGTGTTAACATTTATCAGTATATGTTCGCACTTGTAGGATTATATACTTGAGACTTAATATTCTTAAGAGTAAGCAATGATAGAATTAATTATTGAAGAAAAATAATATCATAATAAAATGGAAAAAATATGAATTGAAGGAGATGTTTAACTATGAAAGTAATCGCGATAAATGGTAGCCCTAGAAAAGGATGGAATACAGAAAAACTATTAAATGAGGCTTTGAGAGGCGCTGAGTCCGCCGGTGCAGAAATTAAATTAGTACAGTTATATGATTTAAAATACACTGGTTGTAAAAGCTGTTTTGGATGTAAAAGAAAAGGAATGGAATCCTCCCATTGCATCGTAAAAGATGAACTAACTCCTATACTTAAAGAAGTCTTTGAGGCAGATGCAGTGATTTTGGGATCACCAATTTATTTTGGAAGCATCACCGGGCAAATGCTCAGCTTTCTCGAAAGACTGGAATTCCCTCTTTTGTCGTATGATGATTACAATAGACGATTGTTTGATGGAAAGATAAATGTTGCATTTTTCTATACAATGAATGCACCAGAAGAATATTATAAAAATATGATGGAGCAATCTTTACAATCACATCCCGAAATTTTGAAGCGCCTTGGGGGATGTGTAGAAGTTTATGCAAGCTGTGACACATATCAGTTTAGGGACTATTCAAAATATCATTCTGGTATCTTTGATGAGACACACAAGAGAAAGGTCAGAGAAACGCAGTTTCCTAAAGATATGGAAGCTGCATATGAAATTGGTCGTAAGCTTATGAGCAAATAGTGGATTTTCGTTGAGACGGTTGTGCGCATAGAGGCATTGAACGCTTAGTAGAGACGAGAGCAACGAAGCAAGTGCCTTAGAAGCAGTAGACGAAAGCGTCTACAAAGGGCTCAAATCATTTAAAAAATTACGAGAGCCTAAATACTTTGACACATGGATCACCAGGATATTAATCAATGAATGTAAAAAGGAGCTTAATAGACTTAAACGAATGTATCCAGCTGAATATTTACCAGAAGAGCTACAGGATGTCATTATACTTAGATATTTTTCTGACTATACACTTACACAAACGGCTGAAAGTCTTGGGATACCGCAAGGAACGGTTGTCACAAGGCAAAGACGAGGACTTAAGTTATTAAAACTTGAATTAGCAGAGGAGGATGTGATATGAATCGGAAAGATGAATATATAAACCTTTTAAAGGAGCTAGATCAAACACCAGTTGAACTTGAATATACTCTAACAAGGGCTAAGGCAAAAGCTAAATCTACAAAAAAGAAAGGATTTTTTACCATATCTTTAAGTAGTATAGCTGCTTTCTTAATCGTATTTATAATTGCGGTAAATACGTCTATTGCCTTTGTCCAGGCCAGCGCTAGAATACCAGTGCTTAAAGACTTTGCCCAGCTACTTACATTTTCACCATCATTATCTGCCGCCATTGAGATTTATCCAATCCATATAAGGCTTAATTTTACTGATGATAAAAGCAATACAGCATGGTTGCAATCATTGGACTTCTATATTGAAAATGAAAGAGGAGAGCGTTATGAAGCCATTTCCAATGGGATTAGTGCAACAGGCTCACCAGATTCACCAATGCTGGCATCTCACCGGTTAGAGAGTAGCTTTTTCTCCAAAAGTAAAAGCTTAGCTTTATATATTAAAGGAATTACTTGGCTTGATAAAGACATGGAAAAAGTGAAACTAGATCTTAAAAATGAAGTTATTGAAGCCCTGCCACAAGACGTAGCTTTAGAGACAGTTGAAAGAGTGGAAAATAGCTGGCTGCTTACATTTTCGGCTAAAGAACTTGATGAAGGTGTAAGAAGGCAATTGTGGGCTATGAAATATTATGACTTGCAAGACAATGAATATAGTATTAACAGTTACTCTTCAGTTGACAGGGGATATTTTGATGAAGAAACCCAGGAATATATTGAGATTCCGGGTAGCTACCAACATGAATTTGCTTTGGTAGATTATCCCTACGATACAGTCTACCTATGCCCTTCATATTCTCGTATAGTAGACCTGCAAATTCCCATAGAAATAAAAATCAAATAAGAAGCAGATAAAAAGTTAAGCCACCCTGCATAAGATAAAGAATTATTAGATTTACAGCATAGGTAAATTATGATATAATTTGAGTATATGAAAAAGTGGAAAGAGGTGAGATCATGGAAGTAACAATTAGACCATCAGCAGATTTAAGAAACAAATATAATGAAATATCTAAGCAATGTAAAGAGACTAGAGAAGCGGTTATAATTACAGTAAATGGTCGGGGTGATACAGCTGTTCTTGGATTGCAGGATTATAAACAAATGAAAGCAGAACTCGAATTACTCAGAACCCTTGCAGAAGCAGAAGAGGATGTTCAAAATGGAAGAGTCGCGCCCATGCAGGAATCTATCAATGATCTTCGTGAATCCTTAGTGAACAGTAAGAATGAGAATGTATAAGATTCTAAGAACAGATAAGGCTGAAGATCAGCTCAGGGATATAATATATTATATTGCAGATGATTCAGGAAGCAACAATATCGCTCTTAGATATTTGGATAGAATTGAAGAAGCTATTAACCATTTACAAGAGTTTCCGAGTTCAGGAAGTGTACCAAGATATTCTATTTTAAAAAAGCAAGGATACAGAGTAGTGATTGTAGAAAAACATCTTGTGTTTTATAAAGTGAACGAAGAAAACAAAACAGTTATTATCTATGCAATAGTTGATGGAAGAAGAGAGTATAAAAACTTGATATAAACCAGGGGTTTCGGGCCACTTTGAGTTTTAGCTATAGAACTCAAAGCCTGAGATCCTTTTTATAAATGTCGTAAATTCCGACTATAATTAGTAAAAAACAGATAAATGGTTATGCTATTCTAGGGTAAGGTGCAGAATAGGAGTGACTATGAGAAAAGGTTATTTACGTAAATTATTAGCATATATGAAGAAGGTTTTTAAGATAGAAGATAAACTCAGCAAGCTAAGAGTAGTAGGGTAAACCAACTTACCGCACGTCAGAGGGAATATTACCCGTCTTGCTTGGATTCTTGGTAAGAATACAAAGCTTTAATGAGCTGAAGTATAAGTTAAAAAGCAAAGACTTCAATAGAATTATCTCAAGGAAGGTAAAATTACCTCAGATAGATACCATAAGGGAAATATTTAAAAAGATTGATTTATCAGGGCTTGAGGCACTTACATCGGGTGTAGTAAACAAAGCTAAAGAAAATAAAGTGTTTAGAAATGGAACAATTGATGGCTATACTGTTGCTACAATAGATGGTACAAAACTCTTTGGAAGTAATATAAAAAGCTGCCCTGACTGTTGCAAAAAGACTGCTTGAAAAGATGTGTCAAACATATAATAGGCTGGTAGATATCGTTGTCTATGATGCTCTAGCATGTAACAGTGTATGGATTAATCATTGCATTAACAACAAAATCA
>DUUM01000279.1 GCA_012841565.1 Candidatus Epulonipiscium sp.
ATTCACATTGCATAGGGATAATAACTGAATCTGATGCCGTGAGTGAATTTATAGTAAGTAAATTAACAGCTGGTGGGCAGTCAATAATAATAAAGTCATATTGATCCCTAATTTCTTTTAATCCTTTTAAAAGCAGAAATTCACGCCTTATTTGATTGGAAATCTCTATATCTGCACCTGCCAAATTCATGTTTGCTGGTATTACATCAAATTTTTCTATAGGTGTTTTATATATAGTCTCTTTAATTTCCATATTCCCAATTAAAAAATCATATATAGTGTTAGACACTTTATTTTTCTCAATCCCAGAACCACTACTTGCATTACCTTGTGGATCCATATCTACTATTAATACCTTGTATTTCAACTTATTTAAGCATGCTGCCAAGTTAATAACGGTTGTTGTTTTTCCAACGCCACCTTTTTGATTAACAACAGAGATAATCTTCCCCATATTTTGCCCTCCTCCTCTTATTTAATGTTTCCTTTCTATCATATCCCAAATGATGCCCAAAGTAAATAAAATCCCAAGGTTTCCACCCTTATTTAATTGTTCCACGTGAAACAATTAAGGCCGCATACCACATTCCCAGTGATATACGGCCCCCATCTATATCTCCAATTCCTCACAATTAACAAATCCAACCTTCTTAACCATCTTCAGACTCTTCCGTCCTTTGCCATTCGCCCTTTGCTCTTTCCCCACACAGCGGGCTTCTAAGTGCCAACCCAACGTCTTTTCCCCGCAATGGTAGGATGACATATGGGAATGAGCTTCCTTTGGCTTACTAGCCAAGAGAAGCTCATTCCCATATGTCATCCTATCTAATGCGGCCAAAACCCCCACCCTGGCACCAAAAGCCACCACTAAATTTATTTGTTTAGATTTGTACAAACACTTAATTTATGTCTTACCACAGATACATGAAGTGGGAATTCTGGTCCTTGCTCACCATCTATATCTGATATAGCACACGTATCATTGAGACAAGTAATGGTTACATCGTCAACTTGCATATAAATAACATTAGGATCATTTAAATGTTCACCCTGTAGAACCTTAATAAATAAAGGTAAAATTTCATGAACTGCTACTGCTTTAATAATTACAAGGTCTAATAGTCCATCATCAATTAGGGCATACTTACCAAGCTTATCAAAACCACCTGCACTTTTACCATTAAATATTAAAAACAAAGAAACCTTTTCCTCAAACTTACCTGAAGGTGTTTCAAATTCTAAATGCATAGGCTGATATTCTTGAAGTTGCTCTACTCCTTTTACGTAATATGCCATTTTACCAAACCTATTTTTTAAGTTTATATCTATTTTATGAGATACACTGGTAAATAATCCTGCACTACATACATTCACAAAGTAACTGCCGTTTACAATCCCTACATCTATGGGTTTTATGTCCATATTAAGGATGGCATCACAGGCCGCCTCAATATCTTGAGGCATTCCAATCAAAGTTGAAAAATCATTAGCCGTTCCAAGAGGTAATAGACCTAATGGAATTTTTAATTCTTGTTGTATCATGGCATTAATAACTTCGTTTACAGATCCATCTCCACCCGATATAACCAGTAGATCTGTATTATCATTTGTAACATACTTGTCAATGTAAGTAGCCATATCACCTTTACTCATACTTCTATAGATACTCATTATAAATCCTGCTTGTTGAAACTTGCGAATGACTATATCTAGTGACCCTTGTATTCTCCGGTTACCAGCATTGGGGTTATATAAGAATTTAACTTTCTTCATCTCTTATCACTCCATTTTCATTTTAAATATATCATTTACATCTGTTCTGGCGCATATATCCCAAGTAAATATAATCCACTTTCTATTGTATATTTAGCTGCCGCTACAACTGCTAGGCGTGTGTTTTTAATATTTTTATCTTCTACTAAAATCGCATTGTCGTGATAGAACTTGTTAAACGCTTGAGCCACATGTATAACATATCGTGCTATAAATGATGGTTCGTATTTATTAGCTGCTTCTTCAATTATTCTTGGAAGCTGAGCTATGGCTTTAATGACATCTATTGATACCTCATCTGTTAACACTGTATAATCTATATCTTTAAACTCAATGGTTGATGGGTCTATACCTGCCTTCTTTAGCAAGCTGCAAGTTCTAGCATGGGTATATTGAACATATGGACCTGTTTCACCTTCAAAACTAAGAACCCTTTCCCATGAAAATTGAATATCTTTGATAATACTATTATACATATCATCAAATATAACAGCACCTATCCCTACTTTTTCTGCAATATAATCCTTGTTTTCTAACTCTGGATTCTTCTCCTGTATAATGCTCTTTGTCTTCTCAATAGCTTCATTAAGGATATCCTCTAATAAAATAACATTTCCTTTTCGTGTAGAGAACTTACTACCTTCCATACTTACCATTCCAAAAGGAACATGAACTAAATCATTTGCCCATTCATAACCCATTTTTCTAACCACTTCAAACCACTGACCAAAGTGTAGGTTTTGTTGTAGTGCTGTTACATATATGGCTTTTTCAAAATTATATGTCTCTTTACGATATAATGCTGCAGTTATATCCCTTGTAGCGTATAATGTACTACCATCCTTCTTTGTAATAAGGCAAGGTGGCATATTCTTCTCATCAAGTCTTACTATTCTTGCTCCTTCACTTTCTTCTAAAAGACCCTTTTCATCTAGTTCCTTAATAACTGGTGCCATTTTATCATTATAGAAAGCCTCACCATTATAACTATCAAATGTAATATCTAATAACTTATATACCCGTTCAAACTCACTTAAACTAACTTCTTTAAACCACTTCCAAAGTGCTAATGATTCTTCATCACCTTTTTCCATAGCTGTAAAATAGTTCCTTGCTTGATCATCTAAAGCAGGGTCTTTTTCTGCTTCTTCATGAAATAACACATAAATCCTTAAAAGCTCACTAATCCCTTTTTCTTCTACTAATTCTTTACTACTATATCTTTTATAAGCAACAATTAACTTTCCAAATTGCGTACCCCAGTCACCTAAATGATTAATCCCAATACTATTATACCCAAAAGCCTCATATATACGATATAAACTATTTCCGATAACCGTTGATCTTAGGTGTCCTATATGGAAGGGTTTTGCAATGTTAGGTGCTGAGTAATCAATAACAACATTTCCTTTAGAATTTGCTTGTGCGTATCCAAATTTTTGTTTCTTATCTAAGATTTCATCTAGTACTGATTTTATATAAATCTCTTTATTTATAAAGAAGTTTATATAAGCATTCACACTTTCAGCTTTATCTATAATATCTGTTCCTTCTATATTACTTGCAATCTCCTTTGCGATTACAGGAGGTGCCTTACGTAATGCCTTTGCTAGTCTAAAACACGGGAATGCATAATCACCCATTTGTGTGTTGGTAGGTGTTTCAATCATTTCCTCAATCTCACTCACTGTAAACTCCGGTATTTGTTTATTTAATAGTTGAGCCAACTCTAATTTAAAATTTCTCATTGTATTACTCCTTACTCATAATTTGATTCTATACTTTTTTAACTATAACACTATTGTACAAAATTAAATCTCCCCTAGCAAGGAGAGATTTAAATATATCTACTGTTTACAATAATCCTTACTACTCATGGATTTCCTATACATCTCCGGACTCACCTTACGATATAATAATAGCAAAACATCATGAATAATTAGCACTGAAATCACACCTACAATTAAGGTTTTGGCAACCCTCGGAATATAATAAATCATAAATGCTATGTCTGCATGTGCAGCTATCATAGAACGCAAAATAAATGTATTAAGTGTTGTCTGTAGAATGGATGGTACTATAACTGCTATGAATAATAAGAATATGTTGTTTACATTACGGTGTTCAGCATAAATACTAGTTCCCTTTTCCATTCTTCTAGCAATGAACACTAAAAGTAAAACCACAACAGAAGAAGCCATAAATCCATATGTAATGATATTTGGAATACTCTTCTCTCCTGTATTAAGTTCCATAATAATTTGTGCATAATGGGTGCTTGGTAAGAATCTACCCACTATAAAACTTGCAATCCCTATTAGTCCTATTGCTGAGAAAATACCTGTGACCCATCTACGCATTTTAATAGGATCAGAACCTTTGATCCACTGCCAAATTAAGCCTACTAACCAACCTCTTAAGGCTGCTGTTAGAGTAAACCATGGAATCCAACTACCACCCGGATTTGGTGTTAATAGGTTGAGTAAATCGGAAATCATCCCCACCATAAATCCATAGGCAGGTCCAAATAAAATAGCTGGTGCTAATGTAAATGGGGATGTGAGACCCAATTTCATAAACTGAACGCCTCCCATTGTTATTGGAAAGCTTTGTTCAACTATTCTTATTACAAATGACATTGCCAAAAAGACTGCACATTGTACCATTATCATGGTTTTATTGTTTATTTTCTCGTTCATTTGAATACCCCCTAAACCTATTTCATAGGAATTTTTATTTTTATTTCATACCCTTCCGGTTTTTCTTGCATGGTGTATTTAGCGTCTATACCTGATTGTTGAATAATGTCTACTGCTTGTGTAATTGTATTTGTAAATAATCTAATATCATTTAAAAATCTTTTTACCTTTTTATCGTGTTCTTTTTTAATCTTACCTTCTTGGGTAAAGCTTATGAGTATTTTATCTATCATCTCTTCTGTTCTTTTTACATTTAAGTCTTTCTCAATAATAAATTTTAAGGCCTTGAGTTGTGATTTTTTATCTGGGAGCCTAAGGAGTGCCCTTGCATGACGTTCACTTAAATTATGCTCTAATATCTTTTTAATAACTTCACTAGGTAACTTCAGTAGTCTTAGCTTATTCGCAACTGTAGATTGGTTCTTACCAATACTTTTAGCTAATTGTTGCTGGGTGTAACCATGGTCTTGCATGATATCATAGTAGGCTTGGCTCTCCTCTATAAAATTTAGATTTTCTCTTTGTAAGTTTTCAATTAATGCTAAGACGGCACTATCTTGGTTACTTACTTCAGTTATTACTGCTGGTATCTGCTCTAAACCTATGAGTTTAGATGCTTTCAACCTACGCTCACCTGCTATTAACTGATAAGTATCACCAATAACCCTGACCGTTATAGGTTGTATTAATCCATGTTCTTTAATTGAATTCCCGAGTTCTTCTAAAGCTGATTGCTCAAAGAACTTTCTAGGTTGGTACGGATTAGGTCTTATCTTTTCTACTTTAATATATTGTATCTCTAGATTTTTCTGCATTAATCAATAAACCCCCTTCACAAATATTACCACTAATCTAATATTAGCATACCACATCAAATTACCTTAAACTACAGTCAATTACTTATTTTTTAATTCCTAAAGGAGATTTTGACGGCTTACCTGCTTTTCTTGGATATTTTTCAGGTGTATGCCCTATTTTCCCTATTTGGATTATACTATGGGTAATATCCGTGTATGGGATAGAAGTATCTTGTATAAGTTCTATTGTACCACCCAGTATTTCTATTGCCTCGATACTTTCCATTTTTTCTTCTTGTACATTTTGTGCTTTAAAAGAATAGAATTTACCGCCCTTTTCTATAAATGGCAAGCAATATTCGCATAATACTGCAAGGTGAGCGACTGCTCTAGAGACGCACATATCAAATTTTTCTCGGTATATTTCATCTTTTCCTAAATCTTCAGCCCTACCATGAACACACTGCACATTTTCAAGTTCAAGTTCCTCTACCACTGCCTCTAAAAATCCGATTCTTTTTTGCAATGAATCTACTAAAGTTACTTCAATTTCTGGAAATGCAATTTTAAGTGGCAGTCCTGGAAATCCTGCACCTGTTCCCACATCTATTAATCTTCCTGATTGTTTAAATTCTTCCATACTGGCTACACTTAGGCAATCTAAAAAGTGCTTTTTAATAATATCCATTGGCTCTATTATTGCCGTTAAGTTTAACTTTTTATTCCATTCAATTAACATTTCCATATACGTCATAAATTGGTTTATCTGACCATCTGTAAGGGTTATACCTATTTCCTCTGCACCTAATCTTAGTATTTCTCTCTCAGTCATTTTCTTGCACCCCATTGTTCTATATACATTAATAGGACAGATATATCTGCAGGTGAAACCCCTGAAATACGTGATGCTTGCCCTATAGATATAGGATTAATCGCACTAAGTTTCTGCTTTGCTTCAATACGGAGTCCTTTAATTTCTTTATAATCTATCCCTTGTGGAATCCCTTTTCGCTCTAGTTTCTTAAATTGATCCACTTGTTGACGTTGTCTATATATATAGCCTTCATATTTTAACTCAATCATTACTTGTTCAATAACAGCCGGTGCTAATACTGGCCTTTCAGGGTCTACAGGTGCTAGGGTTTCATAGGCTATTTCCGGCCTTTTTAATAGCTCTAAAAGTGAACTACCTGATTTTAATACAGTACTTTTTTCTTTTTGTAAAATTTCTTGCACAGTTTCTGTATTGCTAATATACGTATTTTTAAGTCTTTTCATTTCCGTATCAATAGCTTCTCTTTTTTGTAGAAAATCTTTATATCTTTCTTCTGATATTAGGCCTGCCTTATATCCTTTTGGTGTTAAGCGCAAGTCTGCATTATCTTGTCTTAAAAGCAAGCGATATTCTGCTCTAGAAGTCATCATGCGGTATGGTTCATTTGTTCCTTTAATAACAAGATCATCAATGAGTACACCAATATATCCTTCTGATCTATCAATAATCATTGGCTCTTTATTATCTATATAATTTACTGCATTAATGCCAGTAACAAGCCCTTGAGCTGCCGCTTCCTCATATCCAGAGCTTCCATTCATCTGACCTGCACTAAAAAAGCCTTTAATATTCTTAAACTCTAAACTAACTGTAAGTTGCGTTGGATTTATACAGTCATACTCTATTGCATATCCTGTCCGCATAACTTCAACCTTTTCCATTCCCGGAATAGTCCGGAGCATACTAACTTGAACCTCTTCAGGTAAGGATGAACTCAGTCCTTGTACATACATTTCTGTTGTATGTAATCCCTCTGGTTCAAGAAAAATTTGGTGACGATCTTTATCTGCAAACCTAACAATTTTATCTTCTATAGAAGGACAATAGCGTGCCCCAACTCCTTCTATTACACCAGAATACATAGGAGAACGATGGAGATTTTCACTAATTAAATCATGGGTATGTTGATTTGTATAGGCCAGGTAACATGGCTGTTGATCTCTTCTAATATCTTCTTCTCTACTTTCAAAAGAAAAAGGCACAATAACATCATCACCATATTGTGGTTCCATTTTAGATAGGTCAATGCTATTTCTATCAACTCTACAAGGCGTTCCTGTCTTAAACCTAACAATTTCAACGCCAAGTCCTTCAAGTACCTCCGTTAAGACTTTAGAACTTTTAAGGCCATCCGGGCCTGAATATTGTACATGCTCTCCTGTTAGACAACGTGCCTTTAAGTAAGTGCCTGTTGCTAATATAGCTGCCTTACAGGGATAAACCGCCCCTAGGGACGTTACAACGGATACTATTTTTCCATCTTCTACTTGTATCTTAACAATTTCAGCTTGTTTAATTTTTAAATTAGGGGTGTTTTCTAATGTTTTCTTCATCTCTTTTGCATATCCATACTTATCAGCTTGTGCCCTTAAAGAGTGAACTGCAGGCCCCTTAGCAGTATTTAGCATCTTAGATTGAATAAATGTCTTATCTATATTTTTACCCATTTCTCCACCTAGTGCGTCTATTTCTCTAACTAAATGACCCTTAGAAGTACCTCCTATGTTAGGGTTACATGGCATCATAGCAATGCTCTCTAAATTCATGGTAAACATGATGGTGTCTTTTCCCATTCTTGCAGAGGCCAATGCTGCCTCACAGCCGGCATGTCCTCCTCCAATAACTACAACATCTACATTTTGTGCTATATATGACATCTTTTTCTCCTTTATTTTCCCAAACAAAAACGTGTGAAAAGCTCACTTATGATTTCTTCTTTTATAGTTTCACCTATAATCATACCTAAATATCCATATGCATCGTGTAAGTCAATGGCCATACAATCTTCAGGCATACCTGAGTTGATTGTCTCTATAACCTTATCAAGACTTTGAATTGCCTTAACAAGCGCTTCTTTATGTCTTACATTAGCAATTGTAGCTTCTGTTGATACTTCTACCTGCCCTTTGTTAACAAAGGTTTTCATGGCTACTTGAAGCTCACTTATACCTTTTTGGGTTTTTGTAGATATATAAATAATAGGGTGGTCCTCTGTATGCTTTTCTATTATTTCCCGGGTAATTATAGATGGCAAGTCTTCTTTGTTTAGTACAAATATTATATTTTTTCCTTTAGCACTTTCTATTATATCTCTATCTTCTTTGGTTAATTCACTAGAACTATCTAAAATCATTATAACAAGGTCTGCTTCTTCCATAGTTGATTTAGAAAGTCCTACACCAATTTTTTCAACAACATCTTGAGTTTCCCTAATACCTGCTGTATCAAGTAACTTAAATGGAATTCCATCTATATTTAAGTAAGCTTCAACGATATCCCTTGTGGTTCCTGGGATATCGGTTACAATAGCCTTGTTTTCTTGCAACAATGCATTTAAAAGAGACGACTTTCCTACGTTTGGCTTTCCTATAATAGCAGTCTGAACACCTTCTCTAATCATTTTTCCAGTATCTGCTGTGCTCAGCAAACTCTCCATTTTTTGTTTTGTAACTATAATTTCATCTTTATAATTTAGGTTTTCTGACTCATCTATATCATATTCTGGATAATCAATAGATACTTCTATTTGAGCAATTACGCTCATAATATCGCGCTGATATTGCTTAATTTTTTTGGATAAGTTTCCTTCTAGCTGGCCTATTGCCTGAGATAATGACCGATCTGTTTTAGATTCAATAACATCAATTATTGCTTCTGCTTGTGATAAATCAATACGCCCATTTAAAAATGCTCGTTTTGTAAATTCTCCAGGCTCTGCAAGTCTTGCACCTGCTTCTAATGTTGCTAATAATACCTTTTCTACTGGCAATGGGCCTCCATGGCAATTAATTTCTATAACATCTTCCTTGGTAAAGGTCTTAGGACCCTTCATTAACATTACTAACACTTCATCTATTGTTTTATCTGTTTTAAAATCAATAATATGTCCATAGTTAATTGTATGTGACGTACAATTTATCAACTTCTTATCAGATTTGCTTTTAAAAATCTTATCTACAATTTGAATAGCATCATTTCCACTAACTCTTATAATCCCTATTCCCCCTGTGCCAGGAGCTGTTGATATTGCAGATATTGTATCATATAATTGCATCTTTTATCTCCTTTCATCGGGTATAATAAACCAAGTGTAAAAAAACCCAGCGACTCAACTGGGTTTTAAGGTTATTCTTTATTATGTTCATTTGCACCTACAGGTATAATGACAATTTTGCGATACGGCTCTTTTCCTTCACTATATGTCTTTACCGTTTTACTATTTTGAAGTGCAGAATGAATAATCCTTCTATCATAAGGATTCATAGGTTCAAGCACAATCCTCTGCTTTGTTTGAGATGCTTTTTTAGCTAATCTAAATGCTAATTTTTTAAGCGTCTCTTCTCTACGTTGCCTATAATTTTCAGTATCTAAAATGACACGGGTATATTTTTCAGTGTTCTTATTGACAACTAAATTCACTAAGTATTGAAGTGCATCTAGGTTTTCTCCTCTTTTTCCAATTAGGAGTCCCATTTTATCACCACTAATGACCATCTTTATGTTTTCTTTGGTCATGCTAGCTTCTATTTCTGCTTTAATATCCATTTTTTCCAAGACATCTTTTAGAAAAGCCTTACCGACTTCTATTGGATCTACTCCCGAATCTACTTTAGGATTTATTTCTTGCATAAGACTAATATTTGGTTTTTCAATTATTAGTTCATCAAATAGTGATTTTTCTTTTTCAATTACTGTTATTTTTACCTTTGCATCTTTTGCACCTATACCTAAAAATCCTTTTGAACCTTTTTCAATTATTTCAATTTCCACATTGTCTCTTGTTACCATTAATTCAAGGAGCGCCTCTGTAACTGCATCGTCTACTGTTTTAGCGATTTTTTCTACAAATTTCATAAGTAATCATACCCCCAGATTCATTGTTAATTAATTGCTTACAGCACTTTTTGAATCAAGCATTTTTGTCACGACTACTTGTTGTACAAGCATAATTAAGTTACCTGCAATCCAATATAATGCAAGTCCACATGGCATTGTGTATGAAAAGAAAGCTGTCATAAGTGGTAATACCATATTCATGGTATTCATAGTTTTTTGTTGCTGATCATTTCCATCTTTTGGGGACTGAGTTGCTTGTGTTTGCGCCATGGTATATTTAGAATAAATAACCGTTGAAACCCAAACTAAAACTGGCACCATTAAAGCTATAATCATCCCTGTTCCACCAAGTTTAACTAATTGATTAGGTGTGTCAACTAAGTTTACGCCAAACCATTCATAACTCTTTTTCAGCTCATAAAGAGGTTCCATATTTGTTACTGCATCAGCTGGTATTTGTGTAAATAACTCTGACCATTGTAAGCTCGTTAATTTACTTAAAAGTTCTTTTACACCAAGTATTTTATTACTAGCAGTCACTTGTGTTAAGTCAAACTTTATTTTACCATTCATGCTGTGAATATCCAAATATGGCTGTAAAATCTGTTGGTAGTTACTCACTGAGCCCATAATACTATTTGCTAAACCTACATACACCTCTTGTAGTCTTACGATATATGTACTTGCATCTCTAAGGACTCCAAATAAGGCTATGATAAGCGGCATTTGAATGAGTAAAGGTAAACAACCTGCAAGTGGATTTATCTTATGCTTTTTATATAGGGCCTGCATTTCAGCTGACTGTTTCGCTTGTGATTCTGCATCCTTTTTATCTTTGTATTTGTTTTGAAGTTTTGTTAGTTCTGGCTGAATAATAGCCATCCCTTTAGTTGTTCGTTGCTGCATAATTTGGAGCGGTGTCATAAGTAATCTAGTTATAATTGTAAACACAATTATAGAAATTCCTAATGTAGCAACTGGAGCTGGCATTACTAAAACTACAAATTCAAAAATATAGTTTAGTAGCATTCCAAAAAAAGATGTAATCCATCCCACATTAATTCCTCCTTAAATATATATAAACCCTTTTTCTTAAAGTAATCTTATTTTATCCTTTTTTACAAGGCACTGGGTCATATCCCCCTTTAAAGAAAGGATTACATTTTAATAGTCTTTTTATTCCCAGATAGGTTCCTTTAATAATACCATGCTCTGTAATAGCCTCATAAGTATATTGAGAACAGGTTGGTGTAAATCTACACCTTGGTCCTAATAATGGAGATATACCATTTTGGTAAAACCTTATAATCATTAATAATCCTTTTTTAATCAGGTTATTAATGGGTATAAACCTTGTGCTTTTGAAATACATTGTCCATTGCCTTTGATATTTCATGAAATGTAGCTCCATTCGCTGGATTTCTCGCAATAATCACTAAATCCCAACCAATACTTACTTTACTTTCATGTCCCCTATATGATTCCCGAATTAATCTTGTTATTCTACTTCGTACTACACTATTACCTACTTTTTTGCTTACTGAAATGCCCAGTCTATTTCCATTTGTCTTATTGGGTAGTTTGTATAACACCAATAGCTTATTAGAAACAGAGTGACCCCGTCTATATACGGTTCTAAATTCGTTGTTTTTTTTAAGTGATTCCGTGTTTATCATAGATATTTACTCCTAAAATTACCTTTAATTAAGGCAAAACAAGGCCACAATATTGCGGCCTTGGATTATGCTGATAATTTTTTTCTGCCTTTTGTTCTTCTGCTAGTGATGATTGCTCTACCACTTCTTGTTCTCATTCTTTTACGGAAACCATGTTCCCTACTTCTTTGACGTTTCTTAGGTTGAAATGTTCTTTTCATCTTGAGTACCTCCTCATTTATAACGTTCTTTTGATCTCTTTAATTTTCATATATAGAGAGTCATTTCTATAAGCAAATAAACACTATTACTAGTATATTAAATTTAATAACCATAGTCAAGCATATCTTATGGAAATTCCTACAACTTGCGATGTTTTTTTCTAATTACTAAGAAGGTTCTTTCATTATATGTGTCATTTATCTTATCAATATACTATCTATCCCATTAAGACTCACATTTTTAAATTACAAAATAATAGATTATCCACATATTTCTCTGGATAACTGACTTGTGGATAATTTTCTAATCTTATTGCTTATCCACACTTTTTTTGTTATTATAAGTATACCTGTTGATAACAAAAAACACAGGTACTTATCCACATTCAGTTGATAACCCTGTGTATAAGTATAAAAATAATGTTATTTCACCCTGTTTTCATTGTATTATATCAGTTATTGTATTTTTTACATAACTATCCACATTTTTTTTATATTTTTAATCTACATATTTATATTAACATAATTTGTGAATATGTGATTACTTTACTCACATTGTGGATAGTATCTTGATAACATGTGAAGAAGATAAAGAAGTACGTCTTATTTTAGGAGGAATCAAAATATGGATCAACGTCTTAAGGATCAGTGGAAAGCTATTTTAGCAGTCATTGAACCCGAAACTTCGCCTGTTGGATATAATACTTGGTTTAAAGAGACCAAGTTAATCAACATAGAAGGAAACTTAATGGTTATTGAGGTACAAAATCAATTTAATCAGGATATTTTGAGCACACGCTATTTGCCTCTTATTAAAAATAGCGCCTCACAAATCTTAAATCGTGAATATGATTTTGAATTTGTATTGCCAAATCTATCAGATAGTTCAAATCTAGAAAAACTCTCTATTAAACAAAGAGATAAAATGCAAGATCCACTTAACACCCAAAGTAATCTAAATCCGCGATATACATTTGATACATTTGTCGTTGGTAATAGCAATCGTCTTGCTCATGCTGCTGCCTTAGCTGTTGCTGAATCTCCTGCTAAAGCATATAATCCACTCTTTATATATGGTGGTGTAGGACTCGGAAAAACCCACTTAATGCATTCTATTGCTCATTATATTGCTTCACAAAATGCTAATTCTAAAATTCTATATGCTTCATCTGAAAAGTTTACGAATGAACTCATTAACTCTATTAGGGATGATAAAAATGAAGCCTTTCGTAATAAATATAGGAATATTGATGTTTTGTTAATTGATGATATACAGTTTGTTGTCGGTAAAGAACGAACCCAGGAGGAGTTTTTTCATACATTTAATACGCTACATGACGCTAATAAGCAAATTATTATATCTAGTGATCGCCCCCCTAAAGAAATTGAAACACTTGAAGAGAGATTACGCTCTCGTTTCGAATGGGGTCTTATTGCAGATATTCAGGCGCCTGATTTAGAAACTAGGATTGCTATTTTAAGAAAGAAGGCTGAACTTGAAGGACTCTCAGTACCTGAAGAAGTTCTACTGTTTATTGCAAAAACTATCATCTCGAATATCCGTGAACTTGAAGGAGCACTCAACCGTATTATTGCCTTTTCTTCACTAGCTAATAGACCAATCACTGTTGAACTCGCAAATGAGGCACTGAAAGACTTAATCTCTCGGGACACACCAAAAGTAATTACTGCCGAGTATATACAAGAAGTTGTAGCAACTCACTTCCATTTAAAACCTGAGGAATTTAAATCATCCAAAAGAACCCGTAGCATCTCATTTCCTAGGCAAATTGCTATGTATCTATCAAGAAAGCTTACAGATTTGTCATTACCTAAGATAGGTAAGCAATTTGGCGGTAGAGATCATACCACTATTATTCATGGCTATGAGAAAATAGCTAAAGAAATGAAAACAGATATTGAACTGACACAAACAATTAATGAGTTAGAAAAAAAGATTACAGGAAAATAGTACTTTAAGCTGCTTAAGTAATCCTTTAAATAGGTTAAATTACTGCTTTTTAGGCTGTGGTTATCCATGTGTATGGTTTGTGGACAACTTTCCCTTGCCTTTTTTTTTGTGCATAGTGTGGATAACTTGGTAGTTTATATTTTTCTACCCACAGCTTTGTAAACAAGCTCTAGTAGGTGTCTCCCCTAAGGTTAAAGTGGTTACACACACTACTAACAGGCCCTATTACTACTACGACTACAATATCTTTTATTATATTAATGTTTTCCCCGAAAGGAGTTATTAACAAATGCATATTCGTTGCCAGCAAGATGTTTTATTAAATAGCGTAAATACAGTACTGAGGGCTGTCTCTAATAGGACAACCTTACCCATATTAGAATGTATATTGATTCAAACAAAAAATGATAAATTAGTATTGGTAGGAAATGACCTAGAATTAGGTATTGAAAGCACTATTTCTTCAGAGATTGTATCACCAGGTTATGTCGCGTTAGAAGCAAAGATTTTTTCAGAGATTATACGAAAGTTACCAAATGAAGAAATAGAGATTAGTGTTGATGAAAATTTTATGACGACAATCCGTTGCCATAATTCAAAATTTCAAATTGCAGGACAATCTGGAGACGACTTTCCGGAGCTTCCTAAAGTCGAAAAATTGCAAGGTGTTACACTTCCAGAACCAAAACTTAAAGATATTATTAGACAAATACTTTTTTCAGTTGCTCAAGAAGAAACTCGTCCAATCTTAACGGGGGCACTTATGCAGCTTAAAGATGATGGTCTTAATATGGTATCCGTTGATGGTTACCGTATCTCTTATCGCCATATACCGTTGTCAATTGAGAATGAAGATATAAATGTTGTCGTTCCAGGAAAGACACTAGGTGAAATTAGTAAGATTTTATCAGGAGAAGAGAGTAATCTTGTAACGATCTATTTTACGGATCAGCATGTACTATTTGATTTAGGTACAAGTACAGTTGTTTCACGTTTACTTGAAGGTGAATTTCTTCGGTATGAGCAAAGTTTTTCTAGTGACTATGAAACTAAGGTTTTGATTGATAGAAAAGCTCTTTTAGTAAGTATTGAACGTGCAGCTTTAATCTCACGTGAGGGTAAGAAAAATCCTATTAAGATTGAATTAAAATCAGACACAATGATTATTACGTCCAATACAGAACTTGGAACTGCAAGAGAGGAGGTTCTAGTATCTCTTGAGGGTAAAGACTTACTAATAGCTTTTAATCCTAAATATTTAATTGAAGCACTTAAGTCAATAGAAGAGGATCAAGTTGAAATTTATTTCATATCTTCTTTAGCACCTTGTATTATTCAGCCAGTAAATGGGAATCATTTTAAATACTTAATATTACCAATTCGTCTTAGTGTATAATTAAGTTATAGAATCAAAGGAGACAGGTTATGGAAAGTATAAAAATAAATACAGAGTTTATTAAATTATCTCAAATGATGAAAATGGCAAGTGTTGTACAATCAGGTGGAGAAGCAAAACAATTTATATTAGAAGGTTTAGTCCTCGTTAATAATGAAATTTGCACCCAAAGAGGGAAAAAGTTATACAAAGATGATATAATAGAATTTGATGAAAAAAAGTATGTTATTAATTAGTGTGGAGGTAAGTTATGTATATTCGGGAATTATCATTGCAAAATTTCCGCAATTACAATTATCTAAATCTAGTACTCCATCCGGGTATTAATGTTTTTGTAGGAGATAATGCGCAAGGAAAGACTAATGTACTAGAAGCAATTTACCTATGTGCTACTGCAAGATCCCATCGAACTAACCAGGAAAAAGAGGTTATTGCGTGGGATGAAACAGAGGCACATATTAGATTAGATATAAAGAAAAGGCATATTGAAGATCAAATAGATTTTCATATGGATAGAAAAGGAAAAGGGGTAGCCATTAATCGTATTCCTATTAGAAGACTAGGAGAATTACTTGGTGTACTCAATGTGGTTATGTTTTCTCCAGAAGATTTACAGATGATTAAAAGAGGTCCAGGTGAGCGGAGGCGTTTTATTGACATTGAATTATGCCAAATAGATCGTATGTATTATTATGGCCTTCAGCAGTATCATAAAGTCTTAAAACAACGTAATAATCTACTAAAAAGTTTTGAACATACAAGTGATGCCCAAAACCTATTAGAAGTTTGGGATACTCAGATTGTAGAATATGGTACTAATGTTATTAATAAAAGAATTAATTTTGTTGATAAATTGGAAAAAATAGCACAAGAAATTCACTTTAACATATCTGGAGATAAAGAAAAACTAGAGATACGATATGACCCAAGCGTAAATGTGGCGCAATACGAAACGAAACTATCTGCTAACCATAAGCGGGATATTTTTAGAAGATCCACATCTTTAGGACCTCATAGAGATGATCTAGTTTTTTTAATAAATGAGATGGATGTACGTACTTACGGATCCCAAGGGCAACAACGTACTGTCGTACTATCAATAAAATTGGCGCAACTTAGGATGATACAAGAAATATTAGGTGAACAGCCAGTTTTATTATTAGACGATGTTCTTTCTGAACTTGACTATCATCGTCAGCAATTCTTATTTGCACATACGCAAAATATCCAAACACTTATAACATGTACTGGAATAGAAGAAAGTGTATGGAATTCTCAAAGTATTGGAAAACTATTCAAAGTAAATAAAGGAACTATTCGTTAGATTTCTTGTAAGAAGTTTTTTTTTGATATATAATATAACTTGAAATGTTGTATCTATGGGCTATTTAATATAAATAGTCTTTTTAAATAAAGGAGTGAGATCTTAATTATGGTAGCCAACTATGACGAGAAACAAATACAGATTTTAGAAGGGCTGCAAGCGGTACGGAAAAGACCTAGTATGTATATTGGAAGTACTTCACCAAAAGGTCTCCACCACTTAGTATATGAAATTGTTGACAATGCAGTTGATGAGGCTTTAGCAGGTTATTGTGACAAAATTGAAGTAAAGATTCATCCGGACAACTCGATTTCAGTTAGAGATAACGGTCGTGGCATACCTGTTGGGATTATCGAAGAAAAGGGCATATCTGCCCTAGAAGTGGTCTTAACCACTCTTCATGCAGGGGGTAAATTTGGTGGTGGGGGATACAAGGTTTCTGGAGGATTACATGGTGTAGGTGCAGCAGTTGTAAATGCTCTTTCCGAATGGTTAACCGTACAAGTTTATATAGACGGTGTGATTCATCAAGGAGAATTTCATAGAGGACTAGCAGTAGGAAGAATAGAAGAAGCGGGAACGACTGATAGAACGGGTACACTTGTACACTTTAAACCGGATAGTGAGATATTTGAATCAACGGAATATGAATTTGATATTTTAAGAAAAAGATTGCAAGAGACAGCCTTTTTAACAAAAGGATTAAACATTGAACTCACAGATTTTAGAGAAGAACCACCTAAACATAAAGGGTTTCACTATGAAGGCGGAATTAAAGAGTTTATTGGGCATTTAAATAAGCATAAGACGCCAATTTATAAAGAGATCTTTTACTGTGAAGCTGAAAAGGATAACGTATTTATTGAAATAGCTTTCCAGCATAATGATAGCTACGTAGAGAATGTTTTTACTTTTGTAAATAATATTAATACCATAGAGGGTGGAACCCATCTTTCAGGTTTTAGGGCAGCGATTACAAAAACAGTTAACGAGTATTCTAGGAAGAATGGTTTGTTAAAAGATGCTGATAAGAATCTAAGCGGGGAAGATGTCAGAGAAGGTATTACTAGTATTATCAGTATTAAAGTTGAAGAGCCCCAATTTGAAGGACAAACAAAAAGCAAACTGGGAAATAGTGAAGTCAGGGGAGCTGTAGAATCAGTTTTATCAGAGCAGCTTACTTATTTCTTAGAACAAAACCCAGCAGTGGGTAAGATTATTGTTCAAAAAGGTGTAATGGCTGCAAGAGCAAGGGAAGCAGCTCGTAATGCAAGAGAACTAACAAGACGAAAAAGTGTATTAGAAAGCAATGCGTTGCCAGGAAAACTAGCAGACTGCTCTGAAAAGGATCCTAAGCTTTGCGAAATTTATCTTGTGGAAGGGGATTCTGCTGGAGGATCTGCAAAAACGGCACGATCTAGAAAGACACAAGCAATATTACCCCTTAAAGGTAAAATATTAAATGTGGAGAAGGCCCGTCTTGATCGTATCTTCGCAAGTGAAGAGATACGTAATATGATTACCGCCTTTGGCGCTGGTATTACTGAGGATTTTGATATTAACAAACTTAGATATCATAAAATTGTTATTATGACTGACGCAGACGTTGATGGCGCTCACATTAGGACATTGCTACTTACCTTTTTCTATCGTTACTATCGTGAGTTAATCGAAAAGGGGTATATATATATTGCACAACCTCCTCTTTACAAAGTCGAAAAAAATAAAAAAGAACATTATGTGTTTGATGAGAAAGAATTAGAAATATTATTAGATGATATAGGACGTACTGGTATTTCAATGCAGCGGTATAAAGGTCTTGGTGAAATGAATCCAGAACAATTATGGGAAACAACAATGAACCCAGAAACAAGGACTCTTGTTCGTGTTGAAATGGAAGATATAGCAGAAGTTGATCAGATTTTTACTGCCCTAATGGGTGACAAAGTAGAACCAAGGCGAGAATTTATCCATGAATATGCTCGTACTGTAAAAAATTTAGATATTTAAAATACGAGTAGGAGGAGGATAAAAAGTGGAAAATAATGAAGATAACATAATTACGGATAGAATTATAACTGTGGATATAGAAAAAGAGATGAAAACTTCATATATAGATTATGCTATGAGTGTTATTATATCCCGTGCTTTACCAGATGTAAGAGACGGGCTAAAGCCGGTACATCGTAGAATTCTATATGCTATGAGTGAATTGAATTTAGTTGCAAGTAAGTCTTATAGAAAATCAGCACGTATTGTCGGGGATACCATGGGTAAGTACCACCCACATGGAGACTCATCTATTTACGGTGCTATGGTTCGTATGGCTCAAGATTTCTCTACTAGATATCCATTAGTAGATGGGCATGGTAACTTTGGGTCTGTGGACGGTGATAGTGCAGCAGCTATGCGTTACACTGAAGCAAGACTTGCAAAAATATCAATGAGTATGCTTGAGGATATAGATAAAAATACTGTAGATTTTAAGCCTAACTTTGATGAATCCCTAAAAGAACCAGAAGTTTTGCCATCTCACTTTCCAAATTTACTTGTAAATGGTTCTTCAGGTATAGCTGTTGGTATGGCAACTAATATACCGCCACATAACTTAGCAGAAGTTGTAGATGCTGTTGTTCTTATGCTTGACAACGCTACAGGTAATAATGAAGAGCACGAAGAAAGAGAAACAAGTATAGATGACTTAATTAGACTTATCAAAGGCCCAGATTTCCCAACGGGTGCAACAATACATGGTAGATATGGTATTGATAAAGCATATCGTACAGGCAGAGGAAAAGTTAAAGTTAAAGCAGTAGCAGAAATAGAAGAAATGAAAAATGGTAAACATAAAATTATTGTTACAGAAATACCTTACCAAGTGAATAAAGCTAGGTTAATAGAAAAAATAGCAGAGCACGTAAAAGACAAAAAAATAGAAGGTATTACAGATCTTCGTGATGAGTCAGATCGTACGGGAATGCGTATTGTAATAGAACTTAGAAGAGATGTAAATCCAAATGTTGTTTTAAACCAACTTTACAAATATACTCAGATGCAAGAAACCTTTGGTATTAACTTACTAGCGCTGGTTAATAAAGAACCAAAGACACTTAATTTAAAGCAAATACTAGTTCACTATATTGATCATCAAAAAGAAATTGTAACAAGAAGAACTAATTTTGATTTAGAAAAAGCGCAAAAAAGAGCTCATATTTTAGAAGGTTTGCGTAAAGCGCTCGATAAAATTGACTTAGTTATAAAATTAATTAGATCCTCTGCAAATGCTCAAGAGGCTAAAGAAAAGTTAATCGAAAATATTGACTTAAGTGATGAACAAGCACAGGCTATTGTAGATATGAGATTAAGAGCTTTAACAGGTTTAGAGCGAGAAAAAATAGAAAAAGAATATGCTGAACTTATGGAACTCATTAAATACCTAGCAAGCATCCTAGAGAGTGAAGATGTTCTAAGTAATGTCATTAGGGAAGAAATAATTGAAGTAAAACGCAAATATGCAGATGAACGTAGGACTAATATTGTTCAAGATGACAGTGATTACGATATAGAAGACCTTATTGAAGAACAATTAGATGTCATTACCATTACCCATTTTGGATATATTAAGCGTATGGCACTTGATATGTACAAACAACAACATAGAGGTGGAAGAGGAATTATTGGAATCAATACAATAGAAGATGATTTTATAGAAAACCTCTTTGTAACGAGTAGTCATAATTATATTATGTTCTTTACTAATAAGGGTAAAGCTTACCGCATAAAAGCTTATGAAATAAGTGAATCAAGCCGAACAGCAAGAGGTACAGCCATTATAAACTTACTTGAGCTTGATCAAGATGAAAAGGTAACAGCAGTATTCCCAATTAAAGAATATGATGAGGACCTATTCTTAACCATGGTTACAAAGAATGGAATGATAAAAAAGACAAGCTTAACAGATTTCCAAAACATCAGAAAAGGCGGCCTGATTGCTTTAGGTTTAAGGGATGAAGATGAGCTTATGGGTGTATATGTAACAAAAGATACGGATCATATTTTACTAGGTACCCGAAAAGGGAAAGGTATTATGTTTGCCACTAGTGAAGTTAGACCTATGGGAAGAACAGCTATGGGTGTTCGTAGTATAAGACTTCTGGACGATGAAGTAGTAGGTGCAACCGTTCCAATAGAAGGAGAGCAAATATTAATTGCTTCAGAAAAAGGACTTGGAAAACGCACATTGGTTGAAGAGTTTAGGGCCCAAAGGCGTGGTGGTATGGGACTTAAAATTGCTACTTTAACAGATAGAACTGGAGATATAGTAGGCATCACATCTGTACATGAAGATGAAGAATTACTACTGATTACATCAGAAGGCGTTATTATACGTATTAATGTATCTCAAATATCTACACTTGGAAGATATGCCCAAGGGGTTAAACTTGTTAATGTGCATGATGGCGTACAAGTTGTATGTATAGCAAAGGTAGCTGAGGATTTAGCTGAACAAGAAGAAGTATCCTTATCTGAATCAGAAGATAGCTTGATAGATTAATTGCATTAGTAGTATACTAAAAAGGCTAAGACATTTAATGTCTTAGCCTTTTTGACTAGATATTATAAATTATCTATGAGTAATAATATAAAAGAAAGGAAGATAGTATGAAAACAAAAGTAGAAAAGGCAATGAATTTTATAAAAAATAAAATTAGTATTGAGCCAGAAATAGGTTTAATATTAGGGTCTGGATTAGGATCCTTAGGTGATGAGCTAGAAAATGCAACGATTATTGACTACAAAGAAATTCCGTATTTTCCTGAATCTACAGTGGAGGGTCATCAAGGACGTCTTATAATAGGCACATTAGAAGGTAAACAGGTAATGGCCATGCAAGGAAGATTCCATTACTATGAGGGATACTCATTGGAAGAAGTAACTTTTCCAGTTCGGGTCATGAAAGCATTAGGAATTGATAAGTTAATTGTTACCAATGCGGCAGGTGGACTTCGACCTGACTTGGTTCCAGGTAGCTTAATGTTAATTACAGACCATATTAATATTATGATTCCCAATCCCCTGATTGGACCTAATGATACATTTTTTGGTGTAAGATTTCCAGATATGTCACAAGCATATAATGAAGAACTTATTTCCATCGCTAAAGAAGTTGCTGTAAAAGAAACTATAAAAGTAAGTGAAGGAATATATACGCCTATATCAGGTCCTTCATATTGTACGAAAGCAGAGCTTAGGATGTTAATTAATCTAGGAGCAGATGCCGTAGGAATGAGTACAGCACCAGAAGTTATAGTCGCTAATCATGGCGGAATGAAGGTACTTGGCATTTCCTGTATTACAGATAGTGCTAATCCTGATATTATGCATGCACCTAATCATGAGGAAATAGTAAAAGTTGCAAATGAAACAAAACCTAGGTTTATTAGGCTTGTTAGAGGTGTTGTTAGAAGGATATAGATTGGGGTAACTCCCAATCTTAAGTTATTTGATAAAAGTAGTTGACACGGACAAGACTCTCTGATAGAATAATGTTTGCGTCTGAGAAACAAAGAAGTACAAAATATATATAGACTTAGACAAATGCAACTTTGATTAGCAGATTTAATTAGATGCAGCTTTAATTCGGAGAAGTACTCAAGTGGCTTAAGAGGTGCCCCTGCTAAGGGTATAGATCGGGTAACCGGTGCGAGGGTTCAAATCCCTCCTTCTCCGCCAATATTTACTCCTAATATAAAAATAAAAACTTTTAAAAAAAGTATTGACAAGTTATATTGGATAGAGTAATATAGTATAAGTCGTCACTTAAACAAGAAACGACATAAAAACAGAAAAAATGAAAAAACTTGAACTTTGAAAACAAAATAGCAACAGCAAGAATTCGGTCTGTCAACTTAAGCTTTGGGGCTTTAACGAGACGACCAACACATGAAATCAATTCTTAAAAGAAACAAACTTGAGAGAGCAAT
>DUUM01000280.1 GCA_012841565.1 Candidatus Epulonipiscium sp.
CTAGAAGAAGTATCTATTATAGACGATAGGTTGAATCCAGTTTATACAGCCACATCTATTGAAACTAGATCAGATGAAGAAGTTATTAACGAACAAAGAGGTAACGAATTTAGAGCAGTAACTATAGATAATACGTCTATTGATTATACAGAGTATGAAAATAAAATAAATCAATTAAAAGGAGAGCAATAATATGAAAAAACAAAGAGTGTTAGAGTTGAGGGCAACCATTAAAAGCTTAACAGAGCAAAGGAATGACAAGGTAACAGAGTTACAAGCATTAGTTGAAAAGGCAAAAATTGAAACAAGGGCAATGACAACAGAAGAGACTACTCAGTTTGAAGCCTTAGAAAAAGAAATAAAAGATATTGATGGCACAATTGCAGCAGAGACAAGAGCACGAGGATTAGAAATTATTGAAGAAGTGAAAAAAGATAAAAAGCTAGAAACTAGAGCAGAACTAGAAGAAAGAGCATTTGAAAATTATATTAGAGGGACCGTAGAGCAAAGAACAGATGTAAATCTAACTGCTGGGGATAACGGAGCGGTTATACCTTCAAGTATTGCAAATAAAATAATCCAAAAAGTTTACGATATTTGCCCTATTTATCAATTAGCTACAAGATATAACGTAGGCGGAACATTAAACATTCCTTATTATGATGAAACGGAACAAACTATTACAATGGCCTATGCTACAGAGTTTGTAGATTTGGAATCAACATCAGGTAAGTTTACAAGCATTGAACTAAAAGGTTTCTTGGCAGGAGCATTAAGCAAGGTTTCCAAGTCTTTAATTAATAACTCACAGTTTGCGATTGTACCTTTTGTTATAAATGCTATGGCAGATTCAATATCAAGATGGATTGAAAATGAATTATTAAACGGAACTACTGATAAAGTAGCAGGGTTATCTACAGTTACACAAAAGGTTGATGCAGCAAGCGCAACCGCAATTACAGCTGATGAATTAATCGACTTACAAGAAGAAGTACCAGACGTTTATCAAGGCGGAGCTATTTGGATTATGAATAAGGATACACGTAAAGCAATTAGGAAATTAAAAGATGGAGACGGAACATATCTACTTCAAAAGGATTTCAATGCTAAGTGGGGCTACACTTTGTTAGGTAAAGACGTTTATACATCTTCCAACATGGCAGAAATGGCGCTAGGTAAAACCGTAGCATTTTACGGGGATATGAGTGGTTTAGCAGTTAAACTATCCGAAGATGTGTCTATAGAAGTGCTTAGAGAGAAGTTTGCCACACAACACGTTGTTGGTGTAATGGGTTGGATTGAAATAGATTCCAAAGTAGAGAATGCACAAAAGATTGCTAAATTGGTAATGAAAGCCGAATAGGAGGGGATTTAGTTGAAGATTAAAGCACTGGTGAGTTTCTCCGGTGCTTTTTCTATGTATAAAGGAGAAATCTCGGAGTGTAATGATAAAGCTATACTCCGCGATCTTCTCCAAGCTAAATATATAGAAGAAGTGAAGGAGATAAAACCTAAAAAGGATGTGAAGCCCAAAGATGGCGGAAAATCAAACAACTCAAAAACCAAAGGTAAGTGAAATAACAAATAAGGAATTAGCCGATTATTTAAGGTTGACTTATGAATATCTATCAGAAGATGAAAAGCTAGAATTAAATACAATGCTAAG
>DUUM01000281.1 GCA_012841565.1 Candidatus Epulonipiscium sp.
AAGAGCCCCTAAGAACTTTCCAAGCCCTGGATCAGCTGTATATGCCACTAAATTAAAATAACCGATAGCACCCATGGCTATAAACATTCCTGCTAATATACCTTGTATCACAACTGCCCTAAACTTTTTTTCCGTCTTACTCTTTGCTGCCGCTACTATATAGTCGATTATTTCATTAAAAGTTTTCATATTTCCCCCAACATCATATATAATAATTTCCAAACGCTATAATATCATACTTTCAGGGGATATACAATTGATTATTTAGTCTGATTTATTTGAAATAGAAGGGGGACTAGCCCCGAACTATTCTCGAAAGTGCTATATCTTAGGATGTCTTCTTTGTTAATAATATAAATTTATAAGTAATAAGTTTGTTTGATATTACTGAGTTTTTTTATACGCCATTAGTAGATCCCCTTGAAACACACTCGTCCCAATATCATTTTTGTCAAAACAACGTCGCTGCTCATATTTTCCGATACCTACAATCCGAATATCTCCTCCACCATGAGCATTTGGCCAAATCGTCACTATGTTCTTCCGCCGGCTACGTGGAGAAACTACCTCACAAATATATTCTCCATTCTTCCTTTTGACGCATGTATATGATCTTTCTTTATAAATTCCTAATCCTGTTAGCTCATCAATCATTATTTTGAGTAACGTTGGGTAAGATGTATGATACTCTTGATTTTGCTGTAAAACTAAACTTTCACCAGTCTGTACACCAAATAGATTGCCTCCCGGAGCATTAAATCGGTTGTTCCAGAATATATCAAAATAAATGACATGAAATTCTGCTCCAAGCACCATACTTATTTCATTGGCCCTTCTCACAAGGTGCTGCTGCATATTGTCGAACAAACTTTTCTCCTTAATTTCTCCAAAGGAATAACTACGTTTCAAACCCCATCGGTCAATACTTTCATTATCAAAAACAAACTCATTCTTGATTATCCAACTATCTATTGGCAAAAAAAGTAAGGGGGTTAATAATTTTCGAGTTTCCGTATCAATTTCCCTTGCCATAGCCACGATATGCTCCAGATAAAGTTCCACCACTTTACGAATTCGGTTATATGATTCCCCTATCAAAGTCGGTGTACTATAAACAAGCAGTCCCCTTTTTAGTTGCATAAATAATTCATGCTCAAATACACCCATTTCTTCCCTTGTTCGAATCTGTGAACAAAGTTTACTAATAATCCAATCTTTTTTAGAGAGAAAAAATTCATCACACACTTCCATTGCTTTTTTCTTGTTATGATAGAAATTTCCAACATTAAGCTTTTTTCCAAATGCTTGTGTCGTGTTTAAGTTCACAGCTTTTTTTCGAGTCCCATTTACCATTACACCACGGATGATATCATCATATTCATAAAGGACAGAAGGGCTTAAAAAGATTGTTTGTGCAGCTTGTAAAGCTTGTTTGAGGATAGAAAATTCTTTTAAATTGTTTTCAAATTCATTCATAATTTATTTCCTCCGTTCACTTTTGAATCTTTATATGGTCCATGGGGGTGCTTCTACTATTGTCTTTTCAGGTTTTACCATAATGTCTGGTAAATCTATATTGATTACAAACCCTTGTTTTAGTAAGCTTATAGCCCTAAAGGTTAACCTAGATAATTGCTCATCCATAAACTCTCTAACAGAAATAAAATCTTCACGATGGAGAATTGCTAGTGCTAAAATATAGGCTGGATTAAGGGAGACTTCAGGTTCTATACTATTAGGCACCTCATAGAACAACTTGTCATCTTCTTTTATTGCTTTAATTTTCGAACCACTAAATTCTTCGTATTCCATTTGATAAGCAGCTACTATATATGCAAATATAATAAATCGCTCTAATTCTTCATCCATTAATCCTATATCATTCCTGTATAAATCTCCTTGTTTTAAAAGCTCTATAAATTCTATACGATGTCTTATATTTAAAAACAGTCCCGCTGTCCTTTCACGAAGACAGTCCCCTATTACTTCATTCATTGTTTTATTTTCTTCTTTAGCAATTAATTCTACTTTATCCAATATATCTTTGTGAATATAAATAGATTGCTGTTTTTTAGGCGTATTTAAATTATAATATCTTTCAATTAATGGTGTATAATAATATGAATCCACATCTATCTTACTTTTTAAAGACCAGGCTTGTTTGTCATGGCGCTCTACTCTTATATGCTCCTCTAAAATATAAACAGTTACTATGTTACTAGTAGGCTTTTTATCGTATGCAATGGCAATAACCTTATGAACACCACCTCGCACCTTAACTACAAATCCTATTTCTTCAAGTTTCAAGTTTTCTAAAAATCGCGTCACTAACTTCTGGGCTGTTTCACTATACCTATTAAATTCTGTAGTTTTTAAAAAGTCATTCATTGTAAAAGTATTATTTATCATTATTACCTCCTGCTACTTATTTGATAATCATAGTATAGTTCAAAAATATTAATCTTTCAAGCATTTATTGAACCAGTAATTTAATTTTTAAGTTAAAATATACATTACGACTTGCTCACAATACTAAATTTCCTTATTAAATACCCCATCCCATAATTTAAATCATAACCAAATTTTAAGCCACCGATTATTTGATCAAATAATCAGTGGCTTAAAATTTAGTGCATAAATTATTAGCTTGTGTTTTTTTTAATAATTATATAAGTATACTAGAAAGTGACCCGAAGGTGCTGCTAGAGTCCTTCTTATTTATATTTATAAGCTTTACGACCACCAATTGGTGGTTGGTATTGATACAAGCCTCCCTCACCTTTCACATTATTGCCGCCTACTGCGGCTGTCGTTATAAAAAGGGTCTGGTAATCAGGATCACCAAATGTGCATGATGTGACATTTTTACTAGCTACCAATACTTCTCCTAGTTTTTTACCATTCAACGGGTTCCAATGACTGATGCGGCCACCTCCCCAGTGGGCAATCCATAACATGCCTTCTTTATCGATGGTTAATCCGTCTGGAGAACCAATCTCATTTGCAAAATCAATAACTTTAATTTTATTAACCAATTGCTTTCTTATATTGTATTCGTATCTAAAGACACCTTCTTTAACCGTATCTACATGGTAAAAAAATTGCTCATCCTCAGTCCATGCCATGCCATTTGGAATATGGAACTGTTTAGGTCCTATGTTTTCAAAACGGCCATCTTTATTAAGTAAATACAAGCTACCATTTGTTTGATCTTTATTACCTGCACCGTCTTTTTCCATGGTCCCTAC
>DUUM01000282.1 GCA_012841565.1 Candidatus Epulonipiscium sp.
CAACTCTTAACGCTTGGGATATTTAAGGCTTCTGCTTTTGTAACAGTCGTTTTACCTAATAGGGCTTTTAACAGCACTTCATCAACTGTATCCCTAGGATCTTCTAATGCTCTTTCTTCTTTTTGCCATGGCCATCTCAATTTCTCACCGCCTTTCAGTGATACTATTCACCTATTATATAATCATCCAATCTTCAGCTAACATATCTGTTTGACTCGCTAGCCAAGGCACCCTACCTTTTGGAGCGTAAGGGTTATTTGTTTCTAAACCTAATGTATCAATGTAAATATAAGGTTGTGTCATTTTACTATGTTCATCAGGCACTTGTAATACTATGGATATGCCTTTGCCATTCCACCCTGCTCGTGCTACTTTTTTACCTCTTTTCAATTGTTGTATCGCTTCCCCAAAATTTAGATTCATTGTCTCTTCCTCCTTATCCAACTTGTACTGAAAAATCATCATTTCCATATAAAAGGTCTTGTTCTAGTAGATACATAGCATTTATCAAACTGACTACCATATCCACTTTCCCGGATGATTTCTTTTTATTTACATATTTATTTAAATTCGTATCTTCTGTACATCTAGCGTTTTGGAAGTTTATCTCTAGCATTAGATTTTCTTCATATTTGAACTTCTTTTGAAGCACTAACTCTTTTAGTAATTTAGTTGGCATATGAAGTACGCTTGAGTGCTGCTTTATTTCTACACATTCATATCCTGATGCTTCTAATTTTTGCACAGTACTTATTGCGTTATACCTGTCATAGCCAATTTGCACGACCTCGACCCCGTATTCTTCTTCCAAGTTCAATATAAAGCTTTCTATAAACATATAGTCAATTACTTCATCTCCACACGCAAAACATACCTCATCCCTTATTAGCCTGTCATAGTCAACACCTTCTTTCTTGCTCTTTTGTCTCTTCTTCTCTTCCGGTATGAAGCCCCAGACCTTGCCATAAACTGTTCCATCTTCCTCTGCAACCATTGCAACTCCTGTATTATCGTCTGTTTGAGATAAATCAAACCCAAGCCATACTCGTTTACCTCTCCAAAAGTCCTTGTCTTTTTTTATCTTACATTCTCTGACCTTGGTAATCTCAATATATCCCTCTACTCCAAGACCTTTATATTTGATATTGTTATGCTTACAAAGGTAGTTTTCTCTTTTATTTTCGTAATCAATTGCATCATCGCGCATTTCTTTTATGGCATCGAACACATAGCCATTAGATACTGCTACTGGATTGCTTTGGTATATTACTAAATCTTCTTCCATCCATTTATCTTCTTGTAAAAATTCATCATTAGGCTCGTACAATAACGAAAATCTCCGCTTGTTATCTCTTAAGCCATCTAATACCTTTTTTGATATATCTACTTCATCAATCATGCCATTATGATCGTTCGGGTATTGAGTACTTAATATTATCCCGAGCTTATTAAATAATGTTATTTGAGAAGATCTCATAGCTTCTATTGGATAGCTATCCATAGCGCCTGCTTCGTCAGCTAAAAAAGCGTTAGCAAGTTTACCATCCATCTTATCTTCGCTGTATGCCAGCGGAGTGTACTCACTATCTGTTAATACGCATCTAATCTCACTTCTTAATAACTTGAAAACTCCATCATCTGCTAGTGCTGGAGATACTTTAATTATCTTTCTGATTGCTAGCTGTAACTCTTTGGATAATTTCAAATCCGGAGCAACTGAAAAGAATCTGCTAAACTGTGGGTCTGTCAGCATTAATAAAATAAAAATAACCGCAGCATTAAATGTCTTAAAATTCTTACGACATATTAACAACACGGCAGTTTGATAGTATCTTATATCTCTATTTTTATCATTTTTAAGTTTGGTGCATAGTGTGGCCACAATCAGTAGCCATGCATGGTCCTCTATTCCTTCATCCATAGGACAAAGCAAATCCGGGTGAACCATTAGCTTCAACAGATTACTTATTTGTTTGAGTGTTTTTTCGTCTATATAAGCTTCTTCATTTTCACCGTTAACAATATTTATCCAGGATTGAGCCTGTTTTTTTACATACTTTCCTACTTTGTTGTTATCTTCTTCAATACACCATTTAGCGTATTTATAGGCTCTGCTTTTTTTAACCATTATCCTCTCAACGCCTTAAGAAGTGGGTTTTCTTCTTCTTTGACTTGCTTAGGGATGTTTCGCAAAGCAGACGAAA
>DUUM01000283.1 GCA_012841565.1 Candidatus Epulonipiscium sp.
AATAATTTGAAAAAAACTTTTTTGAAGTAAATTGTTGTAAGGTTATGGTTGGCTTGGGCTGGCTGGATGGAATGACTTTAATTGCTTTTTGGAGGGAATTATGGAAAGAGTCTAATTGAAGACCACAAAGTAAAGGAAAAATTTTAAGTATAATTAGAAAAAAGATTACAGGTAAGAAATATTTTCCCCAAAGTTAAGGGTATAAGATTTTTAGGGATGAACGATTTGTTCTCTAAATTCTTATACTCTATTTTTTTATATGAAATAATGTTTAGAGGAAATTATTAAATTTTATATTTTGAGCCCTGACAAAGTAGAAGAAGCCCGATAGAATATAGGAAAGTGGTGCCACTCAAAGTTAAGAAGGGTAGAAAACCAAGGGTTTTATGAAGATTAGAGAAAAAAACATTAGGGACAATGATTTAACCCTAATGTCTATCTAAATTCGCAATAATTAACTTCCTATCTTAAAATCTCATTCGAGATTTTAGTCTTAACCCCTATGCACAAAGTGCATCTATACACCGTATATTTAGCTATCTAAAGGAGATGATTCATGAATACTGATACTTTGGCAAATAAAAAAAAGTTGGACTGGATAGAAAATAAATATGAGCTTAGAACAAAAGAAAATTATGAGCCTTGGTTGTCAGAACGAGAGTTTGCGGGGCAAGGGACATTGATTGTTTTAAAAAACTGCTCATTTAAAAGAAACCATATATTATTTAGCAAGTTACAGGAACAAGTCTTGTTGGAATTATTGTATCAAGAAGAAGTTATGGATATACGAGAGCATTATCCAGTCCTAACGACAGGAGATGATAAAGTAATTTGTACCACATTTATGGTGAGTAGAAAAAAGAAGGATCAGGTGATTGATGAAGCGATAAGTGTCATTCGGGAGATAAATAATAGCAATAAAAATAGGATTAAATTTCAAGAAAACCATTGGATGGAAAGGGGTATTGTCTATAAGGTCATTACAGAAGAAGATTTATTGGGGAAAGAAAATAGGATTTATAACTATAAATTATTTTATCAAGCAAAATGCAATATAGATAATTTTAAAAAATATAAGGAAGAACTGTTATTTAAAAAACTGTATAAACAAATTTCAAAAGAAGATGTAAAGGCTGGTGTTGTCATAGGGAAATTTAAAGAAACTGATAGGTTGCAGGTTGGAGAGTATCTAAAATATATGATAGCGCATGGAGTTGTTAGCATTGATTGGGATAAGAAATTTGATTTGAACTGCATGATAAAAATATAAAAGAGAGGGGATTACTGATGTTACTTATAAATATGCTTTTAAAAAATAATGAAGGAGAAAAAGAAAGGGTTCTTTATGTAGATGATCTGGTTTGCTATACGATTTCACTTTTGGATAATCATATGCCAATTAAGAAGATGGTTCAAGACATTAAGAAAGTCATTGAAATGGGTGAATTACACATTTTTGTAGAAGAAAGTAAAGTACCTATTTTAATAGAGAAACTACCTAATAAACAAAAAGAAATGACAAAAAAAGCATATGAAATTGTAAGTAACATCATCGGAAAATTAGGTGATAGTATTTTTGATGGGCAAAAAAGGGGGAAATTAATTAGAGAAGCTGCAGAAGAATTTAATGTTAGTACAAAGAGCGTTTATAATTATTTAAAAAAATACTGGAAGGGTGGAATGGTCATTAGTGCATTGGTCCCTGCCTTTAATAATTGTGGTGGCAAGGGTAAAGAAAAAGAAATTGGTAAGCAGAGTTTAGGCCGCAAAAGAGAGGATGGAATAGAAAGTTTTAAGGTAACAAAACGGGTCAAGAAATATTTTAAAAGCATATTAAATCGTTATTTTTATAAACATAATCGTTTGTCATTTATAAAATGCTATTATCTTTTGCTAAAAGAATACTTTGCAGATGCCTTAGGAGTTGTTGGACAGTACCCGAGTTTGGGGCAATTTAGATACTTCTTTGATAAAAATAGAGATTTGAAAAAAGAACTAACAACACGGTTTGGCGCTAAAGAATATGGATTAAAACACAGGGAAATATTAGGGAAAAGTAACCAAGATACAATTCCGGGGTTAGTACAAATTGATAGTACGTTAGCAGATATCTATCTTGTTTCCCAATATGACCGTAGTAAGTTAGTCGGTAGGCCTGTTGTAACACTTGCTATAGATGTGGTTACACGGATGATAGTGGGTGTAAATGTGGGTTATGAATCACCAAGTTGGAAAACAACAATGATGACACTAAGTAATGTTGCAATGGATAAAGAGCAGTATTGCTCAAATTTTGGGATAGAAGTTGGAGAAAATGAGTGGCCTGTTGATAACATCACACCGTCAAGAATCATAACCGATAGAGGGCCAGAGTTTCTAAATAATAATATGAAAAATGTAATAGATAATTTGGGGATAGTTGTAGAATATACCCCGAGCCATAGGGCCGATTTAAAAGGGATTGTGGAACGTATGATGGGAACAATTCAAAATAGCTTTAGGGGTTTTGTGGAAGGAGAAGTAAGTACAGATATTCGGAAAAAAGCAAATAAGCATGACTACAGAATGAACGCTGCCCTAAGTTTGTACGAATACACACAGCTAATTATTAAAGCGGTCTTAAACCACAATAACCACCATGTCTTGAAAGACTACAGGCGCACTGGAGATATGATGACACAAGGTATTGAGCCTATTCCGTCATCACTATGGGAGTACACAAATAGTCATTTATTAGGGTATAATTTCACCCAAAGTAGTTATGTAGATTTATGTGTAATGCCAAGGGAGAGGGCTCAAGTAACTGCACAGGGTATCAAGTTCAAAGGGCTATTCTATGGCTTAGATAGGGGGATAAAAGAACAGTGGTTCGTTAAGGCACGGAGTAAAGGGAACTATAGCATAGAGATAACCTACAACCCAACTTCTGCAAAGCAGATTTATGTACACTTAGAAAATGGAGAATATGAAATTGCAACGTTGCTCAATCACCAAGATGTCTTTGCAAACAAGAGTTATGGAGAGATTTCTATGATGATAAAGTCGGAAAGAAATTTAATTCAACAGTTAAAAGAAGAGCATTTAAGTAAAACTGTTCAGTTCTATGGGGAAATTCAAGAAATCGGTAATGTGAAGCCTGTTAAAACTGGTGAAAGTAAAGCTAAGAAACTAAAGGACATTAAGATTAATAAGGAAGTAGAAATAGTGATGAATTCGCCAGAAAGAGAAATACTACGTCTTTCAGGGGATAAGGGGATAGAGGAAGAACGGGGGGAGAAAAAAGATAATGGGGTAAATAAAGAGTGGGGATATGAAAGCCCCTTTGATAAATTTATGAGAAAAAGAAATAGTAATAAAACCGATAAATTAAGGAAAGGGGAATAATATGGCCACTTATATTGAAAACGAGAATGAACAATACCAAGGTAATCCATTAATTGCGGCACTACCAATAGAATTAGGCGGGGAAGATATAATAGCAAGTCTATGTCATTACCCTATTTACAATCAAAGTGATAGAAAAATGGACAAAGAAAAAAAGATTCTTAGGATTAAGCAGCTATATCATTTCTATCAGCCTTTTAATATACATGTGGAGATATATAAAGATATAAATTTTATGATAAAAGAAGCTTATTTACCACGGAATCCAATTAAAAATTTAAAAGACTTTAATGAAAAAGTATACGCAAATTATCAAGGGGTGAAAAATAACGAAGTAAGATTAATAACAAACAGAAATATGGGAATAGGTAAAGCATTAGTTGGTGCTGCAGGAATAGGTAAAACCTCAGCAATTAATAAAATATTAGATATGATTCCTACGGTAATCATTCATAACGAATATAAAAAACAAGACTTTAGGTGTACTCAAATCCCTTATTTAAGTATATTAGCCCCTTATGATAGCAGTCTTAAAGCATTACTTTTAAATATTTTATCAGAAGTGGATATCATTGCAAATACAGATTATTACAATAGAGCTATTGGAACGAGGGCAACAATTAATATGTTAATTTCTCAGGTCCAGCAAATTGTAACCGTATATCATATTGGATTAATCGTAATCGATGAATTTCAGTTTTTAAATCGGAAACCAGAGCAAGTCGTTAATTTCTTAACATCAGTTATGAATATGTGGGGAGTTTCCCTCTTTTTAGTTGGTACGCCACCTGTTTTAGATGTTTTACAAAAAGATTTAAGGGTAGCAAGACGTTTTAGTTTATTGTCCTATAAAAAGATGGAGAAAGATGAAAAAGAGTGGAATTATCTCTTAGCGGATTTGTGGCAATATCAATATACAACTCAAGTAGCCCAGTTAACAGAAGAAATTGCAGATTGTTTTTATCATTACAGTCAAGGAATCACAGATGTTTTTATTAAATTATTTATAGAAGTCCAGATAGAAGCTGTAGAAAAAAATAGAAAAATTACAGTTAGCTTAATAAGAACGGTAGCCAAAGATAAAATGATGATGGTTGAGCCGATGATAGAAGCAATGCAAGGTGGGGACAAGTATCAATTATTAAAATATCAGGACATTTAAGAAAGTCCCCGAAAATACTATTTCCTTTTTTAAGTACTAAACAGAAATCTTGCCAAGGAACTCTCAATAGATCAGGAGGTGTATAAATTATGCTCGCTTTTTTTCCTAAAATATATAAGGACGAATTATTAATTAGTATCCTAAAAAGATACCATGTACAAACGGCAAATGTAAGGAATGGGTATTCTTTAATTGAACTGTTTAACACACATATTACAACCGTGCATACATATATCCCAACAAACTTAAACATTTTATCTTCAAATATTCCAATTGAATTTAATATAAAAGCAGATGACCTAATAGAAAACAATACCCTTTATAATTACTACACAGCCTTTTTAACAAAAGAGCGGAAGAATGAGATTAGAGAAAGAATGAAACAAGATAGGGGAAATGCCTTTAAAATTACAAAATATGAAGATATACCACTCAATCAATACTTAAGATATTGCCCAAAATGTATTAATGAGCAAATAGAAATAACAGGGGAAATGACTTGGAGCAGGCTTCATCAAGTGGCCTATATATGCCCAAAACATAAAGAATTTATATTAGATAGCTCATATAAAACTGGTGGTAAAGACTTAAATTACGTTACACCAAATGGGAATATTATTTGTATTAATAATAGGAAAGAAGATAAAGAAATGTTGTTAAAAATAAGTGAAAGAATAGAAGAAATAGTTGTAAATTCATCAAGTTTTACCCACCATGATTTGAGGATTGTGTACCATCAAGAATTGGATAAGAGAGGTTATTTATATAAAACCAAGGCACAAGTTTATTCCCAAGAATTAGAAGAAATAATTCAAGCGTACTTTGGGAAAGAATTACTAATTAAAATTTTAAAAAGGGAGGAAAGTCGTTGGATAAGTAGATTGGTGCATAACTATACAAAAGAAACCCATCCGTTATATCACATACTCATGCAAGAGTTTTTAGATTTAGATACTTTAAAGATAGGGGAAATTTTAAAAGATATTGAGGAATTTAAAAAAGAACTACAAGACAAAGGGTTTAATACGGAAGGTATGGAGCCATGGGTATATGATTATATCGAAGAACTTTCAACTTTGGATATAACTTGTAAAAATGTACTTGCAAAGCATTATGGGGAGAAATTAATAAAAGATATACGATTACATTACTGTTATTCCAGTCAGGCATTTATGTGCACGTTTAAGTGTAGTTGTGGGTTTAAATATACAACATTATATTTAGATGTCCTTGATACTAAGGGGGAAAAAGTAGGGAAAATAAAAGAATGGGGGGAAGTGTATTTTGCAGAGTTAGTAAAATTAGAACATCTGGGGATTAAGAAAATTGCAAGGATGACAGGTATTAATGCTGGAACGATTAGAAGGCAAAGGAAAGGACTTCGCTCTGTTCGTAGAGATAAAGGATTAGGAGATAATTCTTGCGAATTAGATAATTTTGGTGAGTTAGGTAAAGATCGGGGGAAAGGACAAGAGAAGGATTTGGGGACACAACAGGAAATAGGGAAGATGAAGAAACACAAACAAAGTTGGAGAGTGGAAGAATGGAGAAAAAAAGATGAATTATATTATGAAAAGGTAAAAGTATTGCTTAGCCAAGAACAAAGCCCAGACCAGAAACCTATTTGGATTACCAAAACATATATCGGAAAACAAGTGAGGTCATATTCTGCAATTATGTATAATTTAGATAGGATGCCAAGAACCAAGGAAATTATTGAACAGAATGTAATGAGTAGGGAAAAATGGAAGGTAGCACTTATGAGATATAATAGTGACATTAAGAATAGGTGAAGATTAGGTATTATGGGTTCTATGAGAAATTTAGATAATGTATTGTCCTATAGAAAAATTGCTCATATAATGAAAATCTGAAACAGGTAGGTTTAGATTACAGATTTAACATACCAAGGAAGTTTCAACCATTGAATATACATAATAATATAAAGGCTAACGAAAATAGTAATCGCTTATGAATTCTAATCATATATTAAATATGTAATCTAAATTTCCTAAGAATCTATACAGTAAGAGCAGTCTGATATATCATCTGTAGTGTTGTTAATATATTGTAGATTTTATATTTGAAAAAGATGATAAGATTGATAAATATAAAAAAATAACTTTTGGAGATAAAGATCTGGTTCATGAACTTCCAAAAATGATAAAGGAATTGTTAGATTTAGAAGAATTGCGGTAGGCATATGAATGATTACTTTAATCGTTAGCCTTTATATTATTATGTAGAATGATTAGGTTAAATCTTGTGTGCCTGTTAAATCTGTATTGGCATCTACTTTTGTCTCAAATTTCTATCAGGTAACCAGTGTTCTGTAGAGGGAGAGATAATCTAAATTTGAATCCCAGTTTCTATTAAGAGCCCATTGAGACTAAGATTTCATATAGGAATTATCTAAGATACTACATTTAAACATTAAGGTAAGTTAGATATTAGGTCATCACTTATTTGAATGGGATTAGATTATATCTATAATAAAGTATCTTCTACAAGACACCATAATCCAAAAAAAGATTATTATACAGAGGATAACAAACAAGAAGATAGGGGATAACCTTCAGAAATTAGGCAGTAACCAAAGCAATTAATAAAAGATTGAAATATACGAGCGATTACTTTAATCGTTAGCCTTTATATTATTATGTAGAATGATTAGGTTAAATCTTATGTGCCTGTTAAATCCGTATTGGCATCTACCTTTATCTTAATTTTCTATAGGGTAGGGGATAATCTAAATTTGAACCCCAGTTTCTATTAAGAACCATAACACCAAGATTTGATACCAAATATATAATAATCATAATCTACACCTAAATTTCTATCAGAACCTATCAACATCTAAAGATACCCAAACTTATATCAAAACTGTTCAATATTTAATATATAAAATAGAAATAAAAAAAGAGGCTTAAGAAACTAAGCTCTCTTCTTCTATAACCATTAGTTTAATATGTTTATTAACGGTGGATTGTGATACACCTAACTCTTCCGCTATACCCCTTTGTGACAAACCAGTTTCAAGTAATTGAGCAATTTCCGTCCTAATCAGTATGCCTTTTTCTTCCCTTGTAAGTTTCCCTTCTTTTTTTAACTGTTCATGGTATCTCTCTCTTCTTCCTCTATTATATCTATCTACATTTTCAGGGTTAGAAAAATATTCTTTGTTTCGCATATTCTTTCGGCGTTTCTTTTCATCTACCCCAATAAGGGTGGACATATGCAGTTGTTCTGCTTCACTAATATTTAATAGATTTACGATGGTAATATTTTTAT
>DUUM01000284.1 GCA_012841565.1 Candidatus Epulonipiscium sp.
GGACAAATACAAACAATAATGAAAGGGTGATTTTATGAAAAAGGAACAAAAATTTGCTAAAGATTTAATTGGTTTTATTCCTTAGTTTTGCAGTAGATAATTAAATTCCAAACCATATAACCTTGTATGCATATAGGCTACAAGGAATTATTTTTGTCAAATTTAATTCATTTAGGGGTTGTCCGTTGCTGTGCGTTATGGTATAATATGGGTATAATGTATAGGGGTGATTAATATGTATGTGAAGAGAATTTTAGAAAAAAGGACTGGTAGAACCTTTCTTACTATTGTACATGGCTATAGAGAACCTGGAACGGGTAAGGTTAAACAAAAGACTGTAAAGAGTTTGGGTTATTTAGATGAATTAGAAAAAGAATTTGAAGACCCTATTGATCATTTTAAGAAAATTGCCAAACAAATGACTGAGGATGCTAAAAATGCTTCTAGACCTTTAAGTTTCACTTTTGCTGCTAATGATACTATTGACACTTCCTTTACTCAGAGAAAGAATTTAGGTTTCTCAGTTTTAAGCTATCTATATCATGAACTAAAGATTAATGAGTTTTTCATTAATAGGCAAAGAAGTCTAAATATTAATTATTCACTCAATAATATTTTCCAAATGCTTGTATACTTAAGGATTCTAGATCCCTGTTCAAAAAAACAATCTTTTGAAAAAATGGATAACTTCTTTTTAGATTTTGATTTTGACATCTTTGATGTGTATAGGGCATTGGATAATTTTAATTCTTATAAGGATGATTTTTTGTTGTATACTCATGAAATGGTTCGTAGTGTTTATGGTAGAGATACTAGTAATGTATATTATGATGTGACTAATTATTATTTTGAAATTAAGGAACCTGATGATTTCCGTAAAAAAGGTGTTTCTAAGGAACACAGACCTAATCCTATTGTACAGATGGGCCTTCTAATGGATAATTCTGGGCTCCCAATTAGTTACAAATTGTTCGAAGGAAATACTAATGATTCTGCTACTTTAATGCCAGCTCTTAATGATTTAAAGAAAGATTATGGTTTAGGCCGAGTTATTGTAGTAGCTGATAAAGGAATGAATACGGGGGAGAATATTGCATATAATATTTTACATAAAAATGGATATATTTATTCCCAAACTATTCGTGGTGCTAATCAAGATTTGAAAAGTTATGTTTTATCTAATAAGGGATATGAGGTATCTTCCGATGGCTTTAAGATTAAATCTCGAATAGTAACTGCGAAAATATGGATTGTAAATATTGAGGGAAAGAGAGTACAAGCTCCGATAGAACAAAAACAAGTTGTATTTTATAGTCCAGATTATGCGAAAAGAGCAAAGTATGAAAGAGAAAAAGCTATTGAAAAGGCTAAGAAGATAATTCAAACTACTAAAAATGGAAAGTTGCCAGCTAAAGGTGCATCAAAGTATATTGAATCTACGCCTTTTGATAAAGAGACTGGAGAGTTACTTGAATTATCAGCCTATCATTCTGTAGATGATGATAAGATATTTGAAGAAGAGAAATTTGATGGATATTATGCTATCGTAACAAGTGAGTTAGAAATGCCCAATAATGAGATTCTGGAGGCTTACAGAAGTTTATGGAAGATAGAGGAAACCTTTAAAATTACTAAAAGTGAACTAAAGACCAGACCCGTATATTTATCTAAAAAAGAACATATTGAAGCTCATTTTTTAATCTGTTTTATTTCTTTACTTCTACTTAGATTGATTGAAATAGGGACTGAGCACAAATATTCTACTCGTGTACTAATTAATGAAATGAAAAACATTACAGGAACTTATGTAGATGAGAATTATTATATGTTTGATTATTTTAGTGAAGTAGTTAAGGATTTAGGAGATATTGCATCAATTGATTTCTCAAAAAGATTTATGACCGTTGGAGAAATTAAAAGGATTTTAGCAAGTACTAAAAAATGATCCATTTCACAACAACTTAATGAATAAGATAAAGAGCCTGAAACCCTTATAACCACTTAGGGTCAAGCTCTTTTATTTGTTTTTTGCTGTAAAACTCAAGATATTAGAACGTTATTGTATAGAGACACTAAACAACTTTTCAACCAATTATTTTTTCTATCCAATTAACAATATCTTTAGTTGCTTACTTAGTTTCTCACCTAAGTTCTAGATATGTAAGCAACGGTGACGGAAGGCTGATTTTACGCAGTCTGTCGTCACCGTTGCTTTATATTGCAAATGTTGTTGTAGTCCCATCAAAGTTAATCATTGACACAGATATATGTACCATATATCATTAAATATTATTCTACTTCTATATCAATGATTATGATTGAATTTGCAGATTCCCAACTTACTTCTGCTCCAAAACTTTCAACAATGAATTTTATGGGAACCATTGTATTTTCTTTTCTAAGGATCGTAGCTGCATTTAGTTGCACA
>DUUM01000285.1 GCA_012841565.1 Candidatus Epulonipiscium sp.
CCCGGAAGAAATGGATAGAACTTTAGAAGAAAACAAAGATAATATTACCCACCTGGCATATAGTAAATCCAAAGTAGCAATAAAAAAACTAAAGAATTGCCACGATACTTTTGAAAATAATGATGATAAAATTGATAAAGTTATTTAAAAGATACTAGAAAATATCATACAATGTCATTGAAGGTCACTAAGTAAGTGCGTTATAGTATAGATGTAGAGATATATTACAGTAGGATAAACAATATCAAATTTATTAGAGCCTAAGAAGATTCTGTTCTTCAAAGGCTTTTTTGTACTCAAAATTAGGGCTTGTAAACGATGAGGATCATACAAAATTATATATGGACGAAAGAGTTAGCAGTACAAACCGAGGATAAAATTCAAAGTAGAGATCAGCAAGAAAAAATAGTTATTAAGACTAAGTAGGTGTACGTCTTATATCAGGAATACCCAAGAACACGACTGTAGGAAGATGTAATGGGAAAGGCAACATTCTACGTCTGAGACTATAAAGAGAAATTAGTACTAGACACATGTTAAGAAATACATAATTAAATAATAATCATTTTGTAGGGAAAAGGCTATCTAAGCTTTTTTACGTTATAGGTTGTAAATGAACTGAAATACAAGTAGAATTAAATTAGAATATTCAACCAACTTCATTGTATAACCACAGTGATAGGGAGGGATAGATGATGGAAAGAAATAAAATGGTTAAATGGAGGACAATATGAGAGTAGATAAGATACATATAAAGATAAAAAATCATGAGCTAGTACTAAGAAATCCAGAAGAAGAAGATGCTAAGATGCTATTGGAATACCTTAAAACAACATGTGGTGAGACAAGATTCTTAGTGAAAGAGCCCGAAGAAATTACAATGACACTTGAGGAGGAGCAGGATTTTATTAATAGTCAAAATAAGTCAGAAAGAAATCTAATGCTATTGGCTTTTTTAGATGGGGATTGCTTTATATCAGAGATTTACCGGAATGGGAAAGATAATGACAGAATAGCTTATCAAGATATCAAAAGAAAAAGGAATAGAGCAAATTGAACTGGAAGTTGTTGCAGATAATGATAGAGCAATATCATTGTATAAGAAGATGGGATTTGAAGTAATGGGTACATTTCTCAATAATATGAAATATAAAGATGGAACTTATGCAGATGCGTATTGGATGATAAAGAAGCTTTAAGTATATAGAAGGATCATTTTGAAGAGGCTAGAAAAATGATTTTTTATACCGAGTTACAAGCAAGGGATTTACTAAATATGAAAAAGCCAATATTTGAAAAGCTGGAATTTTGAAATGAGGGGATTATATGATTGAAAGACCTGATTTGGACAAGAATTTAGATAGTAAAACATTTCGTGATTTTTATTATCTTAAGGAGGAATTGGTGGATTTTTGTAGAAAAAACGGTTTGCCTACATCTGGCGGAAAGTTAGAAATAACAGAGAGAATCGCCCATTTTCTTAATACTGGGGATATTCTACCTATTTCAAGAGTCAAAAGAGAAACTACAAAAACATCTACTATCGAAAAAAATGCAAAAATTGAATCAGATTTTATTTGTTCTGAAAGACATAGAGCATTTTTTAAGGAGAATATAGGAAGTAGTTTCTCGTTTAATGTTGGATTTCAAAAATGGTTAAAAAGTAATAGCGGAAAAACTTATGAAGATGCAATTGCAGCTTATTACCAAGTATTAGAGGATAAGAAAAAAAGAAAATCAGAAATAGATAAGCAATTTGAATACAATACCTATATTCGAGATTTCTTTGCAAATAATCCAGGGAAAACATTGGAAGAAGCAATTCAATGTTGGAAATATAAAAAAACATTACAAGGACATAATGGGTATGAAAAATCAGACCTTGTGGCATGCAAATAGATAGTAGTCACGGTTTTAAGATGTTTGTTATGACAGGGTGTGTTTTTTATTATCCTGTTGAAATTTTTTAAGAATAAACACTAGTAGCACTAGTGCGAGTAAAAGCGTTACGGCATCCGAAATAGGCTGTGCCCAAAGTAAACCCTTGAATAAGAAACGGCTGTTGAGCAGAAACAAAAGTGGGATGTAGAACAGTCCCTGACGGGCGATTGATAACAGTAGAGATGATTTTGCTTTTCCGAAAGCTTGAATAGTAGTCGAAGCAAGCATCTGTGGCCCGAGAACCAAGAATGACCACATATAGATTGTCAGAACAGTAGCACCTTCAGCTATGACTTCTGGCAGGGGGGTAAAGACGCTAATTAGACCCCTTGCAAATATCCCAAATAACATGGTCAGCACGATTCCTATGGCCGTAGTCATAAGCATACCGGACTTTATGATTGCCTTGACCCGAGAGAAATTTTTCGCACCATAATTATAGCCGATAAGTGGCTGACAGCCTGCTGCAAAGCCCATGAAAATGAATGTCCCAATATACATCAGCTTTGCCGCAACGCCCATCCCAGCCACTGCGTTTTCCTCGTATACCTTGGCAAGATTATTGCAAACAATCAGCGCCGCGCTCATTAAGAACTGACTAAGTGCGGCTGGAATACCGATGCCAAAAGTTTGTCCCCATATTTTCTTTTCACCTGAAATAAATTTAATTTTAAATTTCACGAGAGATTTACCCGATAAGTAATAGTATATATAATATCCCAGTGCAGCAACATTAGCTAGAACCCAACACAAGAGGAAATAGATGGCGTTTTGAAGCAACTAAAAGCTGCAATTAAACAGATTAAAAAGATAAGTAAATCTAGCATCTTAAATGAGAGAGATGATAGTGATATTCCATCTAGATCAATCAAGTATGTAACAACAGCCAAAGAAAATTTAAACATTACCGTAAATTATGGAACGCAGGCATCAGCCGCAAAAGCAAAGTTAGCTACAAGAGTAGAAATAACAGGGAGCAAAGGTGAAATAGGAAGAGCTAAAGCAACATCCTCAAAGTGGTAAGTTTAAACATGTGATTAATGGTAAGGAAAGTTGACCATCCCTACAATATAAAAGGTAACCGTCTCCTTGCTGGAAACGGTTACCTTTTCATATTATATTACTGGGTAATATGTTCTAAGCTTACTATAGCATATTATTTGCTGCTGAATATCCTTGATGGACAGCTTCCATTATTGTGCCTGGCTCATTAGCATCACCAATTACATAGACATCGTCAAAACAATCATATAATTCTTGTGCTAATTTATTATTTGAGCACATTCCTGCTGCGACTAAAATATAGTCATAGGCTAAAGTAGATTGTTTACCATCATGTTCTATGACCACTTCGTTGTTTTTTACTTCTTTTACTTGTGTGTCAAAGAGCATATTAAGGCCTGCATCAGAAATCAACTGATTTAATTTCATTTCATTATTTCCATTAATCTCATCTTTTGCAACAATTTTCCCTAACATTTCAACAACAGTTAGATTGTTTCCTTTATGAGCTAAATCTAAAGCTGTTTCGCAGCCCACAAGTCCAGCACCAATAACTAGGATTTTCCCTTGGGCTTGGAAATCGCCTTGGAGATAGTCAATAGCTGTACCTACTTTAGGGTTATTTTTCAAACCAGGAATTGAAGGAATTATGGCAGAAGCACCAGTTGCAACAATAATTTTGTCTGGATTAAATCTTTTAACAGATTCTAAAGATGCTTCTTTATTATAGACGATAGTAATTTTATGGGCATATTTTTTAACTTGAGTATCTAGATAATTCACATAGTTCTTTACAGAAGTTTTCATATAAGGAGCAGCAGCTGCATTGCCTAAACCACCAGTTTTTGCTTCCTTTTCCCATAGGGTTACACAGTAGCCTCGTCTTGCAGCTGTAATAGCACTTTCCATTCCTCCAATACCTGCACCAATGATTAATATCTTCTTATCACTAGAAGAAGCAGATTTTTCAGGCTTTAATTGGGTAAAGTTTTCATAGCCAACTTCTGGGTTAACAGAACATTGTACCAGGCGACCTTTAAGAATACCTAAGAGACAATCATTACATCCAATACATGCACGAACATCATCAAATCTTCCAGCTTTCACCTTGTTTGGCCATTGAGGATCTGCAATGGATTGTTTACCAAGGCTAATATAGTCAACTTTACCGCTTTTAACAGCTTCCATAGCAACCTCTGGATCATCTAATTTTCCATCACAGAATACAGGGATATTTACAACTTCCTTAACTTTTGAAGCAATATCAATTTTAGTACCAAAATCATCATATACGGTTGGAATTGGTTTATACCAAACTTCAAAGCATCCTTGGTCTACATGTAGTCCAGCAACGCCAGCTTCTTCTAGCATTTTTGCTATTTTAAGACCTTCTTCGATAGTCCTACCACCTTCTATTAAGTGTGTTAAAGTAAACTTGAATAGAATTGGGAAATCATCACCGCATTTTTCCTTAACCTGTTTAATTAAATTAAGTGGAAAACGCATACGATTTTCTAAGCTTCCACCGTATTCATCATCTCTTTTATTCCATAACTCAGACATAAACTGATCAATTAAATATCCACCATAGCCTTGTACCATAATGGAATCACAGCCAGCTGCCTTTGCCCACATAGCAGTGTTTCCAAAGCTTTCTTCAATATCATGAATTTGTTCAATAGATAAAGGTCTACATAGTACATCTGGAAAATAAGTTCCTGGAACTGCACTGGCGGCATAAGGTGGTGTACCTGGGTCAGAAAAGGCCATACGTCCAATGCCTGCGCTGATTTGAAGGCAGACTTTAGCTCCATAGTTGTGACATGACTGAGCAACGCGTTGTAAACGTTCAACCATTGGTTGACTATCAAGTACGTTACATGGTTTGGGCTCATATTTTGTAGTACAGGTAGTAGCCCCAAGGATAACGAGACCAAATCCACCTTCTGCACGATCTTCATAATATTCCCTAGACTGTTCGGAAAAACCTCCATCAGGATCAGTACCTGTCCCCATGGGTGACATGAATATTCGATTGCGTAAATTCATTTTACCAATATTTGTTCTATCAAATAATGTATTCATATTTTTGTTTCCTCCTAAAATAATGATTGTCTTGTACATGTGTACAAGTTATATGTACATAATAACAGTATGATAAATATTTGTCAATATAATTGTTAAATATTTAATTATGCCAATTATTCACTCAAAAGCTGTAATTTTCTCAGTAATACCTTTATAATGGTAGTATAAGATAGAAATGGGGATAAATATGAAGAATAAAAAAAGTAGAGAAGTAATGATTGTTGAAAAGGCTGTAGCCTTATTTAAAGAGAAGGGAGTTAAAAATGTAACTATTTTAGAAATCTGTGAAGAGTTAGGTATTACCCGTAGCTCCTTTTATTATTACTTTAAGTCTAAGGAAGAAGTATTTGATTATTATTTCCTCTCTTCAGAGATTGAGATAACAGAGCATCTCATGCCATTGTTAACATCAAAAAGCAGTTATGAGCAGTTTACACATATCTTTAGTGTATATATGGAAAGAACAACTCAGTGGGGACCAGAAATATTCGGACATATTGTTAATCGCTATGTTGAAGGTAAAAATGCTATGCTTTCTCCCCGGGATATTGCTATGGGTGATGTATACATTTCCTTATTAAGAAGAGCTCAAGAAAATAAGGAAATTAAAAACACCGCTCCAACTGAAGAATTGGTAGAAACGATTGTATATCTTTCGGTTGGATTGGCTGTTGACTGGTGCAATCAAAATGGAAGTTTCGATTATTCCCTAAAATTAAGGGAAACCATCGACAGTATTTTGCAACCAATAGATTATGAATAAAACAATAAAATAAGTGCTTCTTAAGTGTCCATTCCACGGGCTCGAATTTAATAAAATGGGTAAATCTACCTTTATTCCAGCAAACGGGAAAGTCTCTACGGCAGACATCAGCCGGTACAATGTTAGGCATTACCACGTTAAGGAAGGAAATGGCATTATATATCTATGGTATGGAGATGAAGAAAAGATCACCGGTGATCTACCCTTCTTTGATAAAGAAATTGATGACTCTTACGTTTTCAGTGAGTTGGAAGCCTCCGTGTAGATAAGATGTTTAGCGAGGAATTAAAAGAAACATTTGAACGTTTTAATGGATTTGCCAGAACTGGAAAAGATCTTGATTTTCATCGTGGGGACTATGATTATGACATGGAATGGGGATCAATTAATCCGACAAAGCCAAATAGTAAAGAAGTAATGAAAAATGGTCAAACAGAATTATTAGATGCAATTACCTATATTAAAAATAACCGAGTTATGGTTCCACTAAGATTTATAGCAGAAACATTTGGGTGTCAAGTGTTTTATGTAACTTTATGCAAGAAAGTTGGAGGGAAACAAGAAATTTTAAAACAAAAAAGAGTACATACTTGGGGGTTACAGGCTTTCCGGGTGTACTCATTTATAAAATGGAGGGACCTAATGAAAAAGATCATCGTTACCATAGTAACATTACTTATACTATTGGCGGGATTTTCAACACCGGTTTACGGGTTATCGGACCCACAATCGGTGGCAATACAAAAACTGTTGGATGATGCCTGTCGTATATCAGGTGTACCAGGCATGTCAATTTCCATAATCTCTAAAGATGAAACCTTCTTCTTTTCCTCTGGCTACGCAGACCGTGAGAAAGGGTTGCCTGCAGGTGAAAACACTTTATACGAACTGGCTTCAGTTAGTAAGGCTTTTACTGGAGCAGGTATTTTACTCTTAGAGGAGCAGGGACTATTGTCCATGAAGGACCCAGTTCATAAATACTTACCTTGGCTTACTATGGAGTACAAAGGGATGCCCGTTGATATGCAGAGCCTTACACTTAATCAATTTTTGCATCATACCAGCGGCTTGACAAATGGAAAGCATATCCAAAGCA
>DUUM01000286.1 GCA_012841565.1 Candidatus Epulonipiscium sp.
AGATATATGGTTTTATATGGCAATGAAAGAAATGAGAAGAAATAGTTATATGGACTTAATTGAAAGTTGGGATATATCAGAAAAAGAAGCCAACGAAGTTGAAAATTATATCGAGGAAAAACTCGATGTTAGGTTGTAAAATGGAATTGATGAAAGAGGTGGAAGAATGAATAATACAAAAACAACAAAAGAAGTGTTAAACAGGTTAAAGATAACAGAAGAAATGATAAATCACTGTAGGGCAGATGCACCAAATAATAATTGTATAGACTGTACTTGCACAGAAGAGGATTGTATATCACTTTTTTTGATGCCAATTAAAGAGAACAGAGAATAGAAAGGAGTAAAATGGCAATTAATATAATGTGCATGAAAAGCAATTGTAAATATTATTGGGAAGATAGTTGCACCAGAGATCTCAAAAATGAAAGAATAATAATAGCTGCAGATGGATTGTGCGAATCTTTCAAAAAAGGAAAAAGTGATTGGTATGAGGAGGAAGAAGAATGGAGAGATTAACAGAAGTCAGTTGGAAGAATTTAGATCCGTGGGAAATATGCAAGCAAGACAATTATTGTGCAAGGAGCTGTCACGAAGAGGGTGGCTGTGCAAATGGGTGTCCAGTGCCTAGACTTTATCGCAAATTGGCAGAATACGAAGATATGGAAATGTCACCTGAAGAAATAAAAGAGCTAAATGACTTTGAAAAAAGCCAGATTTCAGTATTGCTAAAAGAAAAAGAAAAAATAAATGAAGAACGTAAATATTGGAGAAACGAAACCCTAAAATTGGCTAGTAAATTAAGGGAGCAGAAGATAGAAGGGAGTAGCTAATGGGGTAAGTTATTGTCAAGGATGTAACTCGCTACAAATAATTCCAGAAGGTGGGCACTTGTGTTGGGTGTGTAAAAATAAGGCGAGTGAGTGTAATGACTATAAACATAGCAATTCTATAAGATGTTTAATTTGTATTAACTGGAAATATAATGCATATAAAAGCAAGTTGTATAAAGATTAAATAAAACTAACCTTTTATTGCAGAAATTGATTTTAAGAGCGTTGATTCTATGGGATTGGAGAGGGATGTATTTTAATGAATGATGTTGGGTTAAGCAAATGGGGAGTATATTTAAGGAGGATATATGAAATTATTAGAACGTATGATAGATGATGCTAAATATTACAAGAATAAGTTTTCAAAATGGGAAGCATCAGAAATAATAATTGATGATAAAAAAGCATTTTGGTGTTTAAAGAAGCCAGATAGTGAATATGAAAAGATTTGTTTATATCGTGATGGATATAATATGTTTATATATGGCGGCTATGGACAGTTTACTTTTGATAAAATGACATGGTTAGGCAGTGTATATAATCTTGAGTATGACAATATAGGTTATCAAGCGGAAAAGCTAAACTATGAAAGTAAGCAGGCTTTGAGAGTATTCAGTGATTCAGCATGTAAGGAAGATATAATTGATTGGCTACAAGACAGGTTGGAAGAATATTATTACCTTGAGGACGAAGAAGTCAAGAAAGTTTTGGTATGGATAGAGGAGTCGAGTTATAATTTTAATGATTTTAATATTGAGGAATTTGTAGATAAGACTAATCTTTTTAACATAGAGAACATTTTGAAATTTACTGGAAAGTGTTTTAGAAATGTAGGCGAATATGAGTGGATTGCATTTTTACGAAATAATGACGATGAATTACGAGAATTTGATGAAACATTTGAGAGTTGGTTGTGGGATGCTGGAAAACGTATGAATCAAAGATATTTTATATGTTTATATGCGCTACAAGTTTGTGGTGAGAAGTTAAAAGAGGGAAAGGAAAAAAATAATGGTAGACAAGAAAACATGGAAAGAATTTAGAGACAGTGGAATGCTATGGTGGATTAATATGATTTTACATACATTTGGGTGGGCAATTGTTATGGATATTGAAGAAGATGGGGAAATTACAAATTGTTATCCAGCAAGAGTAAAATTCAGAGGATTTGGTGAAAAGAATAATACTGAAGGATATATCAAAGTATCTAATTTTATGGTAGAAAATGCTGATGTATTAAAAGAAGAAAGTAAATCATAAACAGAACAATAAAAAGTTGATTTGATTGAGAAATTGTTAACATGGGATTATAAAAAGGAGAAAATGATGAAAAGATGGGTAAAAGAAAGTGATTTTATATATGGTGGATTGAGATGTGTTGTAATGTTTCAAACTTTAGGACATCGCTGTGGATATGTAGGAGTGCCTAAAGGACATAAATTTTATGGAATAGATTGCGGTAATATTTATGATGAGTTAGATGTTAATGGTGGGCTTACATATTCTGATGGTGGTAAAGGCTCAGAGTACCCCATAAAGAGTAATTTATGGTGGTTGGGGTTTGATTGTGGACATTGTTGGGATGGAAAGGATTTGGAATTAGCAAGGGAATATTTCAAAGAAGATAAAGTACTAGTGGGACAAATTGAAAGGCGAATTGAAATGGAACACATGTTCCCAACCTATGAATACGAGTCGATTAAATCGCTATCCTATGTAGTAAACGAGTGTGAAAGTTTAGTTGACCAAATTAATAGTAAAAATTAAATAAAAGAGGAGATAGATATGTATTTATATGACGATTATTACGATGAACCGAATGAATTTGAGCGACAAATAAATGAATTTAAAGATTCTTTATATGATTGTGTAAAGAAAGAACATAAAGATAAAATGAACCAATTACAAGAGGAGAATTCAGACCTTCAAGAAGTAAAGAAAAATTGGCAGTCCCTAGAATGTGAATACAAAGAAAAAATACGTGAACTTCAATTAAAGATTAATACCGCTGAAAGAGATATTAAGAGAAAAAGGGTAAAAGAATTAATGGAAGAATTAAAAGCAAAATTATGGCAAGCGCAGACTTTTCTAGTCTATAAACCAAAATGTGATGAATGTAATGATAAAAGGCAAATTTCATTTTATTCACCGTCTGGCAAAGAAATGGAAGAAGATTGTAAGTGTGCAAAA
>DUUM01000287.1 GCA_012841565.1 Candidatus Epulonipiscium sp.
AAGGGATAATAGGGTGAATCCAACTTACCGCACCTCGGAAGCGATACTGCCAGTATTGCTTGGATTTTTAGTAAGGATACAAAGTTTGAATGAATTAAAACACAAAATAAAAAGTAAAGATTTTAAAGGGGTTCTATCAAGAAAAACAAAACTACCTCGGATTGATGTTATAAGAGAAGTGCTTAAAGGGATTAATTTATCAGGTTTAGAAAACGTTACATCAAGTATTATCAAAAGCTGCTCTGAATGTTCCAGAACAACATTAAAAAATGGAAAGGTAGATGCAGCGCATAATGGGGTATTTATGTCCTTAGTAGGAAGCCACCCGAGGCTCATCATAGATTTTGAACTTTATAAAGGTTCAAGTGATAGCAGTAAAAAAACAGAAGGGGAGCTGACTGTCGCAAAAAGACTACTTGAAAAGGAACATCAAAAATATAATAAGATGGTAGATATCGTTGAGGAAGAATGGGGAGACTCTAAAAGAGGTTGCATGTAAAAGCATATGAACAAAGCTTTAAAATGGATGGTGTTACAGACCCCTTGAGATTTGTGAAATTTAGTAAAAAGACACCTGAAGGCAAGTATTCTCAAGTATTAGTGGCCACAACAGATTTTGATATACCACTACAGACATTATATAAAATCATGCACAAGAGATGGGATATAGAAAATAGTACATTTAATAAGCTTAAAACCTATGCTGGACTAGGCCATTGTTTTATACATCATACAAATGCTATAGAAGCAATATTACACCTCATGATTACAGCAAATAATATAATGCAATTATTTGTGCATAGGCGATTAACAGGGAAAACAGTTAAGGAAATGCCAGAGAAAGAGTTAATCCGTTTAATTCAAAAAGATATGTACACTTATAAAGAAAAACTAGTGTTTGATACATGTTAAGGAATACATAATTAAATACAAATCATTTTGTGGGGAAAGGGGGAGCTATGCCCTTTTTCATATTTTAGGTTGAAAATTGACTGAGATAGAGGTAGAATTGGGTTAGAATATTCACATAACTGTAAAATAGTTGCAGAGCCGAAAGTGCTCCCTATGAGGATGATATGTTAATTAAAATGGCCATAGAACTTACCGAGAAATTAAAAGAAAATGAGTCTATAGATTGGCAAGAAAAGCAATCAGGTAGGGCAAGAATGAGAAGTATCGTAAGAAGATTGCTGAAAAAGTACGGCTATCCACCAGCTGAAATGAAAGAGGCTCTGCAAATAGTGTTAAGGCAATGTGAGCACTGGACGGAGCGAAGAATGTAGAGTTCGTGTATATTTTCAAAGGAGAAGGTATAATATGAAAAAACAGGTTTATTTATTACTAACAGCAATAATAATAGTATCCTTGTTTGGGACCACTATTTTTGCCAATGATAAAAAGGCGGCAATCATCAACGAAAGTGCCATGTTTCTTGATGGTGAGCAGATTCGGGGCACAGGATTTAATGTAGGTGGGAATAATTATTTTAAACTACGAGATATCGCAGATAACTTATCCCAAACATCAAGCCGATTTGAAGTTACTTGGAACAGTGAGCGAAAGTTAATAGAGATTGTTACAGGAGCGCCTTATACACAAGTAGATGAAAATGATTCCAAGTGGTATTATAATGGGAAAAAGTACTTTGGGACAGTGAGAAATACAAAGTTTTTGGTAGATGGTAAAGAACATAACCTTTCTGTTTTTCATATAGATGGGAGTAATTATTTTAAACTTAGGGATTTAAGTGAACTAGTTGGTTTTGATATGGTATGGAATAACGAAACAGACCAGATATTACTGTCTTCTAAGCTAGCAAAGAATACCTATAGGTCAACAACAGCTAATGACAAGGATAATGGTGTTAACGGGGGTTTTCCTAGGTGGAGAGACACGGTTACTTCTTATATAACGCAAAATCAAGACGGGACAATAAGTGTTATTGAAGCCAATGGGGATATTATCATTGAGACATACGATCATGACTATCAATTAATAAGGACTAAGAAGATAGCCTATGAGCTCCCACTATTCGGTGCTTTTTATAGGGGTGAAGAATATAATTATATTGCCTTTGGACAAAATAATACAGAGGAAAACAATAGCAAAGAAGTCATCCGAATCGTACGCTATGATCATAACTTTGAGCGAACAGGTAGTGTTTCCGTCAAAGGTGGGGAAAGCTTTACAACCAAGCCCTTTCAGGCAGCAGCTGGTAGAATGGCTGAATACGGAGACCTGTTAGTGTTTCACACGTCACGTCAAAGGTATACCACAAGTGATGGGCTCAATCATCAGTCACAGCTAACACTTATTGTGGATACATCAGCAATGAAAGTTCTAAATGATTTAGGACGATTTCAAAGCAATCACGTGAGTCATTCTTTTGACCAATATGTTCTTTTTGATGAAAAAAACCATGTTCTTCTTGACCACGGGGATGCTTATCCTCGCTCAGTTGTTCTTAGTAAAGCAAATGGTAGTAGCTACCAGACAATAGACATGTTTAAGATTCCAGGTAGCGTAGGCGCTAATTGCACGGGAGTTTCCATTGGCGGATTAGAGGCTTCTACGGCTAACTATATTGTAGCAATGAACACAATCGATCATTCGCGTGTAACACAATATACATCTTATGACATGATTGGTTTAGATAGGGATGTAAGAGATATTATAATCGCTACTGTGCCAAAAAATAGTTTAACTAGCGGCGCTGTTAGTAAGATTACCCTAAAAAAATACGTAGGCACAGATGAAAATGCATCTATTCCTCAACTAGTGAAAATAGTCGATAATAAGTTTATGGTCATGTGGCAGGAATATAACAAGGACGGCCAAGAAGCAGATCTTAAGTATGTTCTAATTGATGGACAGGGGAATCCTACAAGTGGAATAGAAACATTGAAAGGTTTCAAATTATCGAAAGGACAAGCAGTGGTGGTAGGCAATAAGGTAACTTGGTATGTAGATAAAAAAGGCGTTCGAACATTTTACACGATACCACTATAAAACCTGACTAATCTCGAAACAGAGCCCTTGCATCTTAATACTGATGCAAGGGCTCTCGTCTTGTAAGTAAGTTGTACTAAGTATGCAATATCATATCTAATTCCTGTGGGACATTTAATATTGCAATTTGCAAAGAGAAAATGGTATTGTAAATGGCCTATCGGCCACTGAGTTTGCACCAAATCAAGCCATTAGCAGAGAGCAGTTAGCGGTTATCATAGCAAATTACGCTGAGGCTACAGGATTTGAATTTGCAGGCGAGGAAATAGAAAAGATTTTTTCAGTATATATAGTCTTAGCAAAATCCTTTTTAAAGCGTAACCTTTTCACTAGAAGTTCCAGGTTTTCGCCAGTACCCTTGAACTCAACGGTTCTAGTTCTAGCGTTTTTCTCAGAAGCAGATTCTATTGTTTGCTCTAACCCAATCTCTTTTCCATCTATATCTAAATATAGATTACTGAGATAAATTTCGTCGGCTGTGGTTATAGAGATATAAGTATTTCCGTTTTCTTCATATACTTTATTTATAATGATCTCCTCTTCTAAGATATCAATGGTTTTTGCTAGACTATCTTTTTCTAGAGTGATCCTTTCGTTTACCACTTGATTGGCACTTATAGAGATTAATTTTAATTCTATTTCTTCTGTATCCTTAGGGAGTGCATCAAATCTTATATCAAAATAACTTCCCTTAAGATTTGTACTCATTGAGCTGCCTTTAAGAGCTACGG
>DUUM01000288.1 GCA_012841565.1 Candidatus Epulonipiscium sp.
ACGGTTGGCACTATCAACCCCCGTATCGGACTTTCACCGACTAGTTTGCACCCATGCTGGGCGCACATGTCCTAGCACCTTAGATAGCTCTTATCTTAGGTGCTAGGATATTAGGAGTACTATGTTATAGGGTGGATATCCCCTATGACTGTATAGCCAATTCTATATAATCTAAAAATGGCACCTCTGTATTTCATTTATTTCCTATTCAACTGATTCCAAATATTTACAAAAAATCTCCTAATGTGTTCACCTACATAACGTGCTACAAACATATATATTCTGAAGATTACTATTAGCATAATTAAAACCATTGTAAATCTTACAATAAAGTCAATATCCAAGATGGCCTCCTTTCAACATATTTTTATTTCTCAAGAACATGTTTACCTTTTGTTCCATCAGCGTTAATATAAAACCCATCAATTATTTCATTAATACCACCACCAAAAGACCAACTATTAGACTCTACAAAATTAATGAGTTTATCAAAAAACTCATCTTCTGATAATTCTATCGGAATCTCTACACAACCTTGAATTTCAAATTCCTTGCTCACAACATATCCCCTTTATATAAGTAATTCTCATACTTCATGCTTAGCTACATCCCTGAAGTGAAAATCATAGTCTGTAATTCTAACTAAACACACTGATGCCATAGATATCTGATCTGCCCTATAACGTCTCACGTATTCCTGATGTCTCGCAACCTTAGACAGCTCATGTCTTAGGGTGGGGAATGGCAGGAGTACTATGTTATAGGAAGTAATGTCACTATTACAAATCCCTACATAGTAGAATCAACTTGCTTAACTATTTTTTCACTTTTCTAGCAAAGAACATATATATCATCCCTGCCACTAAACCTAATCCCAATACACCAGTGAAAATATATGGCGAGAAACTACTTGTTATAAAAACAGCTGTTGGTCCATCTGCACCACCTATAATCCCTATTGATCTTGCTTCTGGCGGCGGTAAAAAATCAAATCCTACGCTAACCAGAATTATTATCATACTTATAATCATGAGTATCATAACTATTTTTGTTGATTTCGTTTTTTCCATTCTATTCCTCCATAGTATTTTAAGAGAATAAATAATGCATAATATTGCACCTGTAAAATTAACTAGAAGTAAAATCTTAAATATAATATCTGCAAATATACTCAATATATTCTTATTTGTAAAGCTATCAAACCCTGTATAAAACTGCGGGGCTGTCTCTGCGAAAAAATAAAGGAATATAGTTGTTGCAACAAAAGATATAAATGTGAATAAGTATAATCTTTTAATATTAACTTGCTTTTTCATTATCTCAACCCCCTTGATATAAAATTCTAGCATGTAAAGCCACCATTATATATACTACTACCCTTATAAAAAATCCCATTAATAACTTAAACGGTTTAGAATTTCCTATAACGTCCAACGTATTCCTGATGTCTCGCAAGATAAGATGGCTCTTTATCTTAGCTTGTGGGATATTGGGAGTACGTTGGACGTTATAGGGTGGATATGCTTCGTTAGCGCATGACGATTCCTTGTACCAGTCTTAGGTCCTCTATCTATTGCACAAATAATAGTGCACATCCATTAATATTAGCCCCACCACATAATTAAGACCATTAGTGACCATAATGAAGTCATTATACCTACCACAAGATTGATAACAAAATATAGCTTGAATTCTTCTTTCTTCATCTTTTGTTTCTTGTTAAGTCTGTATGCTAATATGGCTGGGATTGTAAACAACGAGATACTTATTATTGTTATGATTGTCAGCCAATATACAGCTAAGTTTTCCAATATATTCTTATCGAGATAATACGAAATACTTTGACCATATATTCCTAATCCTAACGCCAAAAACATACTTCCGTATGTAAATACCCTTATCTTGTTTTTTTCGTTAATCAACATTAATCCCCCCTTGTTAATTTGTTTTTACCGGCTTCTCATTTATCTATAACTGTGAAGCGAAAAGCTCAGCTATTTAATTACGCTCCTACACATAGCTGCCAAAACATAGGATCTGCCCTATAACTAATGTATTCCCGTCCCCCACTTCCGTATATCCCCCCCCACAAGTGGTATTCCGGAACCCTCTTTCGGGAATGCCACCTCTATCAGTATCCTTCCCACTCCCTATTTAACCCATTCTCCCCCCAAATCAATACTCACCATTGTGAATTGTTAAACATCTCTAACCTATTGTAACATATTCCAACAAATTATACATAATATTTCCCACAAAAAAACCTTACTTATATTATAAGTAAGGTTTTCGTCTTCTTATTAGATTATTTTACACTTCTTCGTACTCCAAGTACATAAATTCTGCGCTACATCCATCACCCTGCAAATCTACACAGTTCACACCAACCATGGAACCTGTAAAACCATTCCCCACAACATGCTCATCAGAAATCTTGCGCATATCCTGCACATCACCGACCTGTATATACTCTAGGCCATCTAAAGAATAATAAAACCTAACTTCATCTCTTCGAATTTCGGCTCTAAAGAAATAGGTCTCATTAGCACCCTTATCTTGGATATATATAGGCTCACTATCTTCAATTTCACGGTTTATGATCGTAGAAAGTTCAATTTTACGCCCTTTATCTTCTCTGGTCATTCTAAGCTGATAAACGTTGTCGTAGTTGTAATACACAACCAGACCTGCTAAATGTCTATAATGCTCAGGTTCAAATTTCATTGCTGCTGTAAAGTTACAGTGAATACTTTCTTGGGCTCTAGCTAGTAATCCCTGATGATACTTAGAAGCTACAGAGCATCCACCTTTAATTTTCAAATGACCATCAACAACTTGAATGCCGTTTGTTTCATAAGATTGTCTAAGGCTTAAGTAATCTTGTGGAATTTTGCCATCTGAAAAAGTATCATGGATCTTCTTTTTACGTGGCTTTTGTGTGGCACCTGGAACTTCAAAGTATAATTCTGGTGTTGCTGTATCATTAGCTGAAAGTTTATACCAGCCATCTTCTGTCCACTCAATATTTTGAATAGCTGTTTCTCTTCCAAGGATACTATACCCATCTACTGGACGCGAACATAGGTGAGCCATGTACCAATTATGGTTTTTATCCTCCATTATCTGCATATGCCCTGCCCTTTGTAGGGGGCAATCCGGTTTGTTGGCAGATGAAATAATAGGATTGTGTGGACACTCTTCATAAGGACCATTAATGTTTTCTGCTCTTAAAACAATAGCACAATGTCCAAACTCAGTTCCACCCTCTGCACAAACAAGATAATACCAACCATCTTTTTTCATAATATTAGGGCCTTCCGTAAAACCACGATGAGAACCCCTAAAAACGCGTTGAGGTTTCCCTATTAAAACCCCTTTTGTAATATCATACTCTTGAACATCAATTCCTGCAAAACGCTCTTGATTCACACTATAATCTAAAACCATATTGACAACATATTTCCTGCCATCCGTGTCATGAAACAACGAAGGGTCAAAGCCTGCACAATTAACCATAACTGGTTTAGTCCATGGTCCTTTTACATCCTTTGCTGTAATAAGAAAATTATAGGTATCCTTAAATCTGGAACGATCTGTATAGACAATGGTGTACATTAAATAAAAAATGCCATTATCATATGTTAAGTTAGGGGCCCATATACCACAAGCTGAATCAATGCCCATCATATTCACGTCTTGATCATTTGTTAACGCGTGAGATACCAATTCCCAATTGGCCATATCTTTAGAATGAAAAATACGTACGCCTGGAAACCATTCAAATGTAGATGTAGCAATATAATAATCATCCCCCGCCCTTACTAATGAAGGGTCCGGATGAAATCCACTAATAACGGGATTCATTATTTTCATTGATTTTCTCCTTTTTATCTTATATTTATCCTTTTAAACCACTCGTTGCCATTCCTTCCACAAAATACTTTTGTGCTGCGAAAAACAGAAGCATAACAGGTATTACAGCCACAAATGACATGGCCATGACCTTACCCCACTGGACCACTGACTCTGCATCTAGGGACATACGAAGGGCAAGTGAAACAGGATATTTCTTAACCGAATTAATAAAAACTAAAGGGTTGAAATAATCATTATAGGTCCATAAAAACTGAAATAACCCTGCTGAGAATAAGGCTGGCTTCATTAAGGGAAGTAAAATCTGAATAAGGGTCCTGAACGTTCCGCAGCCATCTACATAGGCAGATTCATCTAATTCCTTCGGTAGCCCCCGCATAAACTGAATCAGCATATAGATGAAAAACGGATAACAAGCCAATAATGCTGGCACATGAAACGGTAAATAAGTATTAATCCAATTAAATTTATTATATAAGGTATAGCGCGGAATAATAATAACTGAGTTTGGTAGCATTAAAGTTGCTATTAAAATACCAAAAAGTATTTTTTTACCTGGAAACTTAAACCGGGCAAATCCGTAGGCTACAAATGTTGAAGAAAGAACGGTCAGGATTGTAGTTGGAATAACTAATAAAAATGTATTAATAAAAAATGTACCATAGGTAATCCGCCCAGTTCCCTTCCATCCTTCTATATAAAACTTTAGGTTGAAATCTGTTGGCAATAATTTAACCGAACCATAAATCTCTTCATTTGTTTTAAAGGTTGCAAAAAACATCCATAGAATAGGATATAAAATAATCCCTCCAATAATTACGATAATTGCATAATCCATTATAACTTTAGCTTTTTTATTTCTTAGTATTTTTTTCATATCTTACTCCAATCTATAGCAACAAAATATTTTTAAAAGTCTCCTTGATCTTCGTAAAATACCCAACCTGATGAAGATTTAAAAAGAATCATCGTAATAACCATAATCACTAGAAATATTATCCAGGAAATTGCACTTGCATATCCCATTTTGAAATATGAAAATCCTTCATTATATAATTTCATACCAAGCACGTAGGTAGACTTTAGTGGGCCACCTTCTGTAATTACAAACGCAGACGTAAAATTTTGTAGGGCTTGAATAATCTGCATAATCATATTGAAAAAGATAATCGGTGTAATCTGGGGAACTGTAATTTTGAAAAAGATTCGAACTTTACCCGCTCCATCAATTCTTGCAGCTTCATATAAAGATGATGGAACTTGTTTAAGGGCTGCTAAAAACATAACCATAGACGAACCAAATTGCCATATCTCAAGCATACAAATCGTTTTGAGAGCCATCTTTGGATCTCCTAGCCACTGGATAAGTGGTAACTTCAACGCAGCTAACATAGCATTTATAACCCCATTATCTAAAAACATTAACTTCCAAAGAATTGCAATGGCCACACTTCCCCCAAATAATGAAGGAATATAAAAGATCGTTCGAATCAAATTAATACCTTTAATATCTCGGTTTAAAAACATGGCAACGGCTAGGGCCATCACTAGCTTCCCTGGAACTGTATAGATTGTATACAGAAGGGTTACTTTTAATGAATTCCAAAATTCAGTATCTACTGTAAAAAGTTTAATATAGTTATCAAAGGCAAGCCAGTTGGGTTGAGCACCAATGGTGTAATCCGTAAAGGAGTAATATAAAGATGTCATAAATGGGTATAATTGAAGCAGTAATAGTCCTATAATCCACGGTAGTATATAGATAAATGCTTGATAATCTCTTTTCTTATATCCTGATAAATTCATTTTGATTCTTGTTTTCATATTAACACTCCATTTCCCATATTCTAATACTAAAAAAGACAGGTGCCTTTTCTAGCTCAGGCACCTGTCTTTCTTATTTAACTAATCCGGTAAGCAGTTTAATAGTATCTGCTGCTGCTTTTGCAGGATCGCTCATGCCATAACCAATGGTTTCGGTTGCATCAAATAAGATTGCCTTTGCTTCTGCTGTAGAAGAAATTCTATCATTTGGTGTTCCACCCATGGATCCCGCAATATTTGCGCCTTCCATTGTATAATCCGTTAACAATCCTTTTTGTGCGCAAATTTCTCTTGCACTTGCTGTTGCCGGAACAGATCTTGTTGTTCCAAGAGTTTCCTGGGCAGTTGGGTCATTAAAGAAATAATTCATAAATTCAGCTGCCATTTCTGGATGTTTACCAGCTTTTGTAATGGCAAACACCTGTGGTGTATTAGATGCCCATCCTGTTTCTGTAGCGCCAGCTATGCTTGGAAGCTTCCCTGCATAAAACTGAGCACTTTCATTTGCTGCAGCCATAACATCCATAGTAGAGATATATGTGTATGTCGCAACGTACTTTCCATTAATCCAGTTTGGATCAGACTGTAAGTTGTCACCACTATAAGCTGTTTGATAAGATGCTGGGGCAACTACTTCTTCATCATAAAGTCGTTGTACAAAAGCATAAACTTCTTGCATCTGAGCTTCAGTAACATTTAATTTCACATCTGTTGCATCAACAAGAGTTGTTCCTATAAGTTGTTTTGCATAGTTAAAAACAATTAAATTTGTAATATACTCTTTGTTTAGACAAAGAAGATACATGCTATCATCATATTCACGAACTTTTTTACCCATTTCAATTAGATCTTCCCAAACATAATCTTTATTAAAGTCGATTCCAATTGCTTCTGCTAATTCTTTATTAACTAAAATTCCTGCACCTGAGATACCACTTGGAAGGCCTAATTGCTTTCCATCATATCTCCCATTAATCTCTAAAGAGATATATGCTTCATCAAAATCTGATACATCAACACCATAATCTAAGTAATCATAGAAATAATCCTCAATGGCGATATACTTTGGAAAAACCTCAGGATCTACCTGAATAATATCTGGTGCCGTACCTGATGCTAACTGAGTCGCTAGCTTGTCATGATAGCCATCATTCCCGCCATATTCAGCTTCAATAGTCACATTCTCATGCAACGCCTCAAACTGATCAATTACCTTCATTGTTGCTTCGTTTCTTTCATCTCCGCCCCACCATGAAAACCGTAATACAATTTCCTCATCAGTTGATGGTGGATTTTGTTCTGTTGCCGGTGTTTCATTCTTTCCTTTGTCCACAGGGTTGACTTGCGAAACTTTTCCACACCCTCCTAATAAGGACACTGTCATTATTGCAAACATAGTAATAGATATAAATTTTCTTTTCATGATTTCTACCCCTCTCTGATTTATAATTTAATTGTATCTCACTTGCTTTCCTAGAAAAAGGTAGGTACCATCTTATTTTTCTTCAAAACTTAATGAGTATTAGAACGAAGGTATCATTTATTCATCTTTGTCCTCATTTGTTAATTATTTAATCTGTAGGGATCCAAAACCTTACGATACTTCCCATGCCTTTTTTACTTCTGATATGAAGTCCTGCATGGTCTCCATAATATAACTTCAACCTACTATTGACATTATTAAGTCCAATACGCCGAACATCTATTTCTGCCATAGAATCTTGTAATGCTTTGGCTTCTTCTTGTGTCATACCAACCCCATTATCAATGACAGAAAAATGAATTCTTTTAGCTCGTTTCACAATTTTAAGTTTAATATACCCTGTTTGATTGGATTGTCTAAGTCCATGAAGAATACTATTTTCCACAAGTGGTTGGAGCATCAGACGAAAAACGGAGGTCTGCCAAAGGTCTTCATCAATTTCATAATATACAATAAACTCTTCTCCAAAACGAAATTGCTGAATCCCTACATATTTTTTCAGGTACTCCACTTCTTCCTTTAAAGAAATCATCTCTAGTGGATCTGAAAGTGCATACTTTAAAATATCTGATAAAGAATCAATAATACCACATGCTTCATCTGTCCCCTCACCTAATTTCCTAATTTGAAACTGAACATTTTGAAGGGTGTTAAATAAGAAATGTGGGTTAATCTGAAGCTGCAAAGCTAGTAGTTCAGCTACTTCCTGCTCCTGTTGCTTTTTAGCTAAAGTATTATTTAATTTAAGAGTTTGCAAAAACAAATAAATAATATTATTCATAATAACATCATACTCATCTTCAATTTCTTTTTTGGGTTCTGATGGATAGATACCTTTTTCTGCATCATCAAATACCTGTATTAAATAATGCATTTCATTAAAAGTACGTTTTGTCGTTACATAAGCAATAAAGACTATGACAAGGATATTAATTCCCCAAAAAAGAATAAATATCCTTAGCAATATCAACATACCATCTGTTTTTGCTTTATGAGAAATTAAAGAAACAAGTTTTAAATTATAGTTATAATTATTGGATATCTGAACCTTATATTTTTGATTCCCTATGGTAATCCATTTGCCTTCTATATTATTATCAAAAAAAATAGAAGGGTCGACGCTATTCCAGTCTTGCCCTTCTTTATCATTCCAAGA
>DUUM01000289.1 GCA_012841565.1 Candidatus Epulonipiscium sp.
GATGTTATAACTCAAAAATTAGAAGATGGAACGGTTGAAAAGCTTATCGGCGAAGAACTAGAAAAAGGAATACAGAAATCATTACAAAGCTTACTAGGGTCTTATGGCGACATAAACAAGGTTATAGAAAAACAAATTAAGTCGGTTATGGTTCCATATCTCGAAAACTACGATTACTCAAAATATATCTTAAAGCTAGATACTGTATTGGTGGATATATTGAAAAGTACATCTTTGGACAACAAAGAAATGCTAGAAAACTTCAAAGACTTAATGACACCAGAAGATAGAAAGACGATTAAAGTTTCTGAAATATTTAAGGTTTGGCAAGAGCAGGTATCTAAAAAGGTAGACACGTCTGAATTAGAGATAAATTATGATGATGGCGTTAGTTATGATGATGCAGAGGTTACTCTTAACGTTGAATATGAGGATAAAGGTTGGAGTATTTATGACCGTGCAAGGGTATTCTTTGAATGCGAGAAAGATGAAGAAATGAATATAGAAATTAGAATTAGAAAATGGGAAAACGAAAAAGGTGATGGGTGGGATATTGAATTTGAAAACACTCATGATATTTCATCTTTAAGATACTTAAGTAAGTTGGAAGTATTTTTAATGAGATTAAGCCAAGCTGGTACAAAAGTAATTATCGATACCAAATACGAAGAAGATTGGGTGGAAGTTGAAGCAGAGCCAGAAGCAGACTTTAGCTAATAAAAACCAAATAAGGGGTAGGAAACTACCCCAGAAAGGGGACAAGCCATGTTATTAAAAGTAGTTCGAATAACGTTTGCCATGGGTGTGGGTGTAGTTTTAGCATTTGCACTGTTTGGGGTAGCAACATTTTATGGCAATTTGAAAGGAAGGGGTAAAGATGATTAAAGTCATCAATGAATGTAACGAACATGTATTTGAAAGCACGGTAAACGAGTATCTGAGTAAAGGATACAAAATCTCATCCACCAGTTGTGGCTTTTTAAATAGCGAAGAATACGAATTTGTAACAAATTTCCAAGCTATTTTGTTCAAGGAGGTATCAGATGATTAAGTTTTTATTATGGAGAAAACTCGCCAAACAAGATGTGAGGCTACTTGAAAAAATAAACAAGAGCAGAAATAAAAACCGCCACAAGGGCAGGTGAAAATATTGAGTTATAGGGGTTGGATTAAGATTCATAGGAGGATTATTGATAGCGATATTTACCAATTATCTCCCCTCTATTTAAGAGTATTTGAAAGACTAATCATAGAAGCGAATCATCACGATAAAGAAATACCTTTCAGATATACAGGTAGCGAAATAGTTACTAAAAAGCTAATTAAAAGAGGGGAAAGGCAGACGAGTATCAGGCAGATATGTGAATGGGTCGGTTGGTACGAAAATGGGTTATTCAAAAAGCCTAATCCAAAGACAATTAAGCAGATTTTAGACTGGCTAGTGGTAAATGACATGATTCAGATTATCCCAACAGATAATAACAGAGAGGGAACACACTACAAGGTAATGAACTACAGCGATTATCAAACTAAAGATGATGAAGAAGTAACAGTAAAGAAACAATCAAGTAACAGTAAAGAAACAGTAGATGGCTCTAAACAAGAAGATATTAAGAATGATGAGAATGTAAAAGAAGTAAACATACCTCTACAAATTAAGGATTTGCGACTTAGGTATTCAGAATCTCAATTGCAAAATATAGATGAATACTTAGATGTTCTTAGGTGGACTAGAAAAAATGGGAACATAGCAGATAGCGTTATTTTGAAAATCTATAAAGCTTGGGAAAAGTTTAAACCAGATGTAGTCATTCACTCTTTACAAATCTATATAAACAATCCTAAATACCATGACAAGAAAGAGCAATATTGCTATGGAATCATGAGAAATGCTAAAGATGAAGATGTTTACAAGGGGGTAGGTGGAAATGGAACAACTAACAAAGGAAATGATAAATCACAGCACGGAAAAACAAAAGAGTCTGAGTACGAACGACTTGTTAGACTTGCAGAAGAACGAGGTGCAAAGCCACCAGAAGATGTCGTACTCCCTTTCTGAGTGTAGATATGGAGTGTGTGATGGCAGTGGCATGGTGGTTACGCAAGATGAGGATGTGGGCTTTGTAGGAAGTCATTGCAAATGTATGAAAGACATCATATATGAAAATAAATTAAAGTTTGCAAAGATACCGGAGGAATTCGAAAAACTAACAATCAACTCTTTTAGAACTGACTATCAATCAGCAGAAGCACAAGGTATGGCAAAAAGGGCTAAAGCAGCAGCTGGACAATTTGTTAAACAATACAATCTGTTTTCAGAGCAAGGTAAAGGGTTATATTTTTACAGTGATACAAAGGGATCAGGTAAAACGAGATTGGCAATATCGGTAGGAAATGCACTTATGAGTGTTAAAGGGCAAAGGGTTAGATACATAACCACACTAGACCTACTGGGGGAAATAAGGAAAACTTATGATAGTAAAAGTGAAGAAACAGAAACAGATGTACTGGACGCAGTTAAAACTGTAGATTGCTTAATTTTAGATGATGTAGGGGTTGAAGATGGAGAAAGACCATGGATAAAAGAAAAGATGTTTCAAATATTAGACTACCGCATGACTAGAAAAAAGGTAACGATATTTACATCTAACGTGACAGTAAACAAACTTAAACACGATGATCGTATCAAAAATAGAATTGAGCGAATGGCGGTTCCAGTAATGATGCCAGAAGAATCAATAAGAAGTCAGTTGTCTGCAAAAGAAAATGAGGAATTATCAAAGATACTATTCGGTTAAGGGGGATATTATGACAAATGATGAAGCAAGCAAAGTTGCTATCTGGGCGGTTAGCATAGCAGATAAGTATAATATGCAAATAACGAAAGTAATAGAGATATTCAAAGCAATTAATCAATTTCACGAAGATGTTGAAGTTGCCAAAAACAAGATGGAAGAGGGATTTATAGAAGCTATAAGAGAGGGGCTAGCCAATGGGTAAACAATTAGTAATGCCAATTTTAGAGAATAATGGGGCGCTGCTAGAAAAAATAGAAAAACTAAAAGAGGAACAAAACGAACTTTACGAGTCATATTGCGTAAACAAGCTATATAACACCCATGATACCAAAGAGCATCTTGTAAGCGAAGCATACGATTGCTTACAGGTAGCTTTAGGCATCATCTTACAGGCAGAAAAGGAATTGCGCATAGATTTGGTCAAGGGGAACGACAAACATGTTGCAAAGCTTGTTAATCGCCAGGTATGGACGATAAAAGAAAAGATGTTTCAAATATTAGACTACCGC
>DUUM01000290.1 GCA_012841565.1 Candidatus Epulonipiscium sp.
ACTTCTCTAAATCTGCTTCAAATCCGTTTACGTTAGGGCCTAAGGGGACAACGAAGTTGTCGTCGAAGGCTTGTTGGATGAAGCGTTGTTCTTGGCCGCCCATGTGGGCGAGAGAGAGCCATATTTTTTTATTGTTCATAGTTTATTTTTATAATAGCACGCTGATTGAAAACGCTGATTCGGCTGATTTACAAAGATAATATAAGTCTTTTCAATGACCATCTACTTAAAGTGTGTCATATGCGTTCTGCGTGTTATTGTTTTATCTAATGATACTTTATAATTTTTGCAGGCACCCCAGCCATCACTGCATTTTCAGGAACATCTTTTATCACAACAGCTCCTGCACCAATTAAACTATTTCTCCCAATAGTTTTTAAGCCTGTCATCAATGTTGCACTGATACCTACATAAGCTAAAGTCTTTAACAAAATCGAGGCTCCTATATTCGAGCCTTGAGAAAAGAAACATGCTTCTTCAATGATAGTATGATGTGCTATATTTACTCCCATACTAATCATAGAATAATCTCCAATTACGCTCAATGGCATAATGTTAGTGCCAGGGAGAATGTAAACGGCTTTTCCTATTTTTACTGATGGATGAATTATTGTTTGAGGATGAATATACGATGCAATATCAAAACCATTCTCTTCAAACTTTTTCAATAATTCTACTCTTATTGGGTTATTACCTATCGGTACAAATATGGCTGTCGATTTAGGAAGCGATAAAGCATCACTTACCTTTCCCACAACTTCAATACTATTCACTTTGCTATTATGTAACCTTACATCATCATCGTAAAATGCTATTACATTATAGCTATCCTTCAAGTATTCAGCATACACCTGTCCATAAGTGCCTGCTCCTATTATTATACAGTTTTGTTTCATAAATTCTAATTAAATCAATTTGTTCCATCAAATGGAACTGTTGTTACCTCCCCCTCTTTTGATATACCCTCACGCTTAAACACTTTCAAAATTGTCATCAAGATAATTTTAAAATCTAGTGCAAAACTAATATTTTCCACATACCAAACATCATATTTAAACTTCTGTGTCCAACTAATTGCATTTCTTCCATTCACTTGTGCCCACCCCGTAATACCCGGGCGTACATTGTGTCTTTTCTTTTGCTCCTCACTATAGCGCGGAAGATAATAAGTTCGTAATGGTCGTGGCCCCACCAAACTCATATCCCCTTTCAACACATTTATCAATTGTGGTATCTCGTCCAACGATGTTTTCCTCACAAATGCACCTATGGGTGTTAATCGCTGTGCATCTGACAGCAAATTCCCTTCTGCATCCTTCTTATCATTCATTGTTTTGAATTTGATAATACTGAATATCTTTTCATTCTTACCTGGTCGTTTTTGGAAAAAGAAGGGTTTGCCGTTATTGGCAATGGTGAGGGCTATCATCACAAACAGAAAAATGGGCGATAGCACTAATAGACCGAGGAGGGCTAATAGAAAATCGAGGGTGGGTTTGAAGAAGTTTTTGTACATATATTATTTCTCAGCTTTTAAATGGCAAAGGTATATATAATAGACCGCTATTTTTTAAAAATTGCATCAATTAATCTTTTTCCTTTGTAAGTTAGTTTGTAACGTTGCAA
>DUUM01000291.1 GCA_012841565.1 Candidatus Epulonipiscium sp.
CTGTGGTTACAATTAAAATATCAAGTGATCCAGAACTTATTATCAAAGCATCTCAAAACTTTTTAAACCAAAAAGAAGATTACATTATGCATATGGTAACAGATGTTCTTGAGGGGAATATTCGTGAAATCATTGGTACAATGACACTTCGTGAAATGATCTCAGATAGACAAGAATTTGCTAAGCGAGTAGAAGAAAACGCTGTGCCAGATATGGCTAAAATGGGAATTGAAATCGTTTCATTTAACGTACAAAACTTCTGGGATGAGAACGGCATTATCGAGGCCTTAGGGGTAGAGAATACAGCTAAGATCAAAATGGAAGCACAAATCGTACGAGCAGGAGCGGATAGGGATGTTAAAGTAGCTCAAGCTAGAGCGAACAAAGCAGCTAACGATGAAGAAGTTAAGTCAAAGCAAGAAATTGCTGAAAAGCAACATGAGCTTAATATTAAAACAGCACAACTCAAAAAGGCTGCTGATACACAAGCTGCTGAAGCAGACGCAGCATATGATATTCAAAAAGAAAATCAACGTAAAACTATTGAGATTGCAACTGCGGATGCGAACTTAGCCCGTCAAGAAAAAGAAATTGAACTACAGAAACGTGAAGTTCAAATCGCAGAACAAAAGCTCGATGGCCTTGTTAAGAAAAAAGCTGAAGCCGATCGTTATGCCAGAGGCCAAGTAGCAGACGCAGATCTATATGAAACACAAAAAAGAGCTGAGGCTAGAATTGCCCAGGCTAAAGCCGAAAGACAAGAACGTGAAGAATATGCGATTGGGGTTAAAGCCGTTGCACTTGCTGAAGCTGATGGTATTCGTGCAAAAGGTCTTGCCGAAGCTGAGGGAATCGATAAGAAAGCCGAAGCCATGGCTAAAATGGATAAAGCAGCTATCTTAGAAATGTATTTTAAAACATTACCTGAGATTGCTAAGTACGCAGCAACAACACTTGATAACATTGATAATTTAACCGTATACGGAACAGATGGTGCGTCTAAACTTGCCGAATCATCTACTAAAATTATTGCTCAATTATCAAATGGCCTATCTGACAGTCTAGGTCTTGACCTAGAGTCAATTGTTTCTGGTCTTTTAGGTGGAACCATGGCATCAAAAATGGGAACAAAATCAAATCAACAGGCTAAATCAACCGACAAAACAATTATAACCGAAATCGAAACGGATAAGGATCTAAAAACAACTACTAAAATCATACAGGACTAGGTGACTCATAGGGAGATACAAGAGATGTTGAAGCTATGTTAGGAACATAATGGTGGCTATAGTGGAGTAGAGTAAACTGACAATTATGTAACGGGTGGATAGTATCATCGCGCCTCACCTCCATAGGTATAACCCACGAATTCTGACAAGAAGTTGGAATTCGTGGGTTATTTTTTTGTACCTATATTAAGTAAATGAGATTAGAAATAGGATGATTGATACAAATTAGTAGGTTAAGATAATACCAAGAGTAAATTAATAGGGAAAATTAATTCAACGTGTGAAATAGTACTTTCGGCAGAATACAATAAGAGGGTTATATTATTTAGGATATATCCTTTAGTTCTTATCTTTTATGTGGTTTTTCTTTCGATTAAACTTACAGGTAAAATGTTTTCTATAGTTACTTCTTTTTTTTCTATTTTATCGATTAAAACTTTTACTGCAAGTTCTCCCATCCTTTTCACATCCTGCCGTATGGTGGTTAAAGGAGGAAGTGACATGGATGCTATATCGATATCGTCATAGCCAACAATCTTAAGATCTTTTGGAATCTCTTTTTTAAATAAATGAGCAACATGTAACAATGAGAATGCCAGTAAATCACTTCCGGCAAAGATGCCATCTATGTCAGGATGTTTTTCGAAAATTTTATGGGCTAGTTTTCCATAACTATCTAAAGTCTCAATTTTTGATTGTTCCATAATATAATCAATGTTTTTTTCTGATACCACATCTAAAAAAGCTTGGGTACGGCTATTTGCAGAAATATCTATTTCTAAAGGACCACTTATATGTGCAATCTTTTTACAACCTTTATTAATTAAAAGGTTAGTTGCCAGTAATCCACCATTATAAAATTGTTAGCGTTAGGTCTTTCTGCACTATTAATGTTTTCGCTATTTTCGGGTTGTTCTAAAAATGAAGCTGTTAATACAACACCGGCTGAGGGAAAAGAAATTCAAAAAGAAGCGGAACAAGTGGAGAAAACAGAACCAGTAAAGATAACGTTTTTAATACTTCGGCAGAAGTAAATAATGAATTCGATGAATTATTTAAAATGTATCATGACCAAAATCCAAATGTAACGATTGAGCTTATTCCAACACCAGTTGGGGGAGCCCAGATAGAAAAGTTTCAGTCTTTGATAGCTTCTGGTAGCCCAGCTACTATTGCTAACCTTGATCCAGGTTTTATTCAGTTATATAATGATAAGTTTTTAGACTTAGAGCCTATGAAGGCGGAATATGAAGCAGTAGCACAACCAGGCGCCATAGAAGGAGCTTTACTAGATGGTAAATTCCTAGGCATTCCATATACAGTTCAAGGTTATGGTTTGTTATATAATACGCGTGTTGTTGAGGAAGCTATTGGAACAACTTTTGATCCAAAAACAATTAAAACGCGGGATGATTTAGAAGCTTTATTTGAAGAGATTGCTGCTACGGGCAAGTCACCAATGCTACTTCATGGAGCAGACTGGTCTCTTGGTGCACACTATCTTGGGTTAACATATTCTTTACAATCCAAAAAGGTTTCAGAAAATCTTGAATTTGTAGGTGGATTGAAAGATGGAAGTGCTGATTTAGCAAGTAATCCCAAGTTTAATGGGTTGATGGATACATTTGACCTATTGAGCAAATACAACCTTAGGATTGAGGATCCTCTTGTTGCAGACCATGATAGGGATAGTATGGATTTTGCAAAAGGAGAAGCAGCATTTTATTTTATGGGTGACTGGTTATGGTCAACAATCGGAAATATGGAAGACAGAGATGAAGAATTTGGTATGATACCTGTACCAATTAGTAATGATCCTGCCGATGAGGATAATATGAGGGTAGCAGTTAGCCAACCTAAATTAATGGCTATTGATAATTCTGGCTCAACCCCGGAGCAGCAAGAGGCTGCTAAAGATTTTCTTAAATGGATGCTTACTAGTAAAGAAGGACAAGAGATGTTGACGGTTAAAATGGGCTTTACAATGCCATATAAAGATGTAGATGCAAAAAGTACCAATGTACTTGCTACAATTGTTAGTGGATATATTGGTGAAGGAAATACAATTGACATAGGTGTAATTAATAATTTTCCAGCAGATTACTGGGCAAAGACAGGTGCTTCAATGCAAAAGTATCTAGTTGATAAGATAGACCGCGCAGGACTTGCAGAAGAAGTTCAAGATTATTGGAAATCAGTTAAAGAGTAATAAACTAAATGATTATAAGTATAAAATAGGCATAGATTAATATCTTTGCCTATTTTATATCAACAATAAATTAAGAGGGACTTGATATGATGAAAAAAAGAATAAATTGGAGAGATGTTGGGACATTTAAAGTTATTGAGCTAACAGGTGTAACGCCATTACCTTTAGATAAAACATGTGACCAGCTGATGACTGGAAATTTTGATATGGAAGTAACGGGAATAGCCACGACCTTTATGGCTACAATAGAGGTCATAAAGGAGGCAATAAACCAAGGGATTAATATGATTATTACCCATGAACCCACGTGGTATACGGGACATGATGAGACTTCTTGGTTGAAAGATGACCCTATTTACCATCAAAAATTAGCTTTGATTGAAAAGCACAACATTGCCATATGGCGCTTTCATGATCATATGCATATGGCAAAAGAAGATGGTATTTTAAGAGGCGTTATTAAAGAATTACAATGGCAAGACTATGTTTCGCCAGAAAATAAGCACTGCATTCAAATACCAAAAATGTCAGTAGAATCACTTTGTGAGTATTTGAAGGAAAAATTAGATATTAAGATGGTACGTCTAGTCGGTAAACGTAAAGATGTGGTTGAGAGAATAGGTCTATTTGTGGGTGGTTTTAGCTTAGGGTTTGGTACTGAACAATTTCCTATGGAAATCTTGCGAGACGAAGACTTAGATGTAGTAATATGTGGTGATATTTTGGAATGGACCATCTGTCCTTATATTCGCGATGCTGCTGAGTTGGGTATGAACAAAGCTATGATTGTGATTGGCCATGAAAGAAGCGAAGAGGCAGGCATGAAACATTTGGTAGACTGGCTTAAGCCTTCTTTTAAAGACACAGAAATTGTATTTATTGATGCAAAAGAACCTTTTGACTATTTATAGATATAACATTAGCGTATTATATGATATTATAAAATCATATAATATGCTTGATTTTTATGGAGGTAAGAAAATGAATTTAGCAGCAGAATTTATTATGGAACTGAATGTAGAGTGTGTCAAGGAACTTGATGTGGGAAGGGGATTAGATGGTCATTTGAAAGTGATAGGTATTGTTGGAGGTACATTTACAGGGAAACTCTCTGGAATAATAATACCTGGAGGCGCTGATTGGAATACGCAAAAACAAGGGAATATAGGCCATGTTTTTGCAAAGTATTTAATACAAACCAATGACGGAGAATATATTGCAATTGAAAATTCAGGTGTCATCGATTTTGCGGACAATACTTCAATTATTAAAACAACACCAAGATTTACTGCAGATTACAATGGGAAATATGGATGGCTTAATAAGGGTGTATATGTTGCAAGCCTTCAGGGAAGTGAAGTGCCTAATAGTGTAAACATTAAGGTTTATAAAATGTTGTAAAATAAAAGGAGATGGAATTATGGCGTTGATTCAAGCACAATTTTATTCGGAAAACCTAAAGAGGAGTGTTCCTTTTAGTGCTCTTTTACCGATTGATACCATTGAAATACCTGGGGAACAGGTAATACCAAAACTTAAGAATATGAAAACTTTATATTTGCTACATGGATACTCAGCTAATCATATGGATTGGTTATATGGTTCACGTATACAAGAATTGTCTTTAAAATATGGCGTGGCTGTTATCATGCCATCAGGAGATAATAATTTTTATTTGGATCAGAAGGAAAAGGGTGAATGGTATGGTGAATTTATTGGCAATGAATTGCTAGAAATGACTAGAAAACTATTTCATCTTTCAAATAGACGAGAAGATACCTACATTGGTGGTCTTTCTATGGGAGGATTTGGGGCAATACGAAATGGTTTAAAATATAGTGATAATTATGGTGGGATCATTGCTTTATCTTCTGCCCTAATTACAAATAAAATAGCTGGTATTTCACCTGGTTATAAAGATAATATAGCCTCATACGGATATTACACAAATGTGTTTGGAGACCTGAAACAATTAAGAGGAAGCGATAATGATCCAGAAGCCCTTATTACGCAGTTGAAAAATGAAAGTAAAACCATACCCAATATTTATATGGCTTGTGGAACAGAAGATTTTCTTTTAGAAGAAAACAGAGATTTTAATGAGTTTCTAAATACAGAAAGCATTTCTCATGTCTATATAGAAAGCCCGGGTACTCATGACTGGAAGTTCTGGGACGACTATATTGAGAAGGCCATACTATGGATGCTTAATGATAAGTGAGTAAAGGTGCAAATATGAAAAAGCATAATAAATCTTTGGTTACTAGAATAACCATAGGTACTGTGGTGTTGTTAGTGATTTCGCTTGTAGTTTTGATTACTAATTATCTTTATTCTGTTTATGTGCTCAAAAATAATATTATTAGCTCGAAATCTAATATGCTAAATATTTATATTAATAACATGGATAATATTTTAAGTAACGCTGAGAGGGACTTAGATGATATCGTAACAAATATAGGGGATTTTTCTGATTTAGCTAATGAAGATGAGGCAACACGCTATTTTTTATCTATTAAAACCTTGGATATTATAACCAATAGGATTAGTAGCAATAGAAATTCAGATGCATTAATTGTATATAATAAAGAATCGGATACCTATCTAGCAGCTTACAGTAATCAGATGAGCGTCAATAATAAATGGGATTTAGTTGAATTAGCAAAACTAGATGACATTAAAAATCACATTAGAAAAATGGTATGGTCCATAGCAAGAATGAATGAGAATGTATATTTTTATAAAGCATATACACTTGCTTCTACGAGAGTTATAAGCATTGTGACACCCAAAAAACTGATGTCACTGATAGATACCACAATATCAGATCCTGGATTATTGATTTTAACGGATCAATTGGGAGAAAAAATTATATCAGATGGTATTACAGACTATGATGATATGGATGCAGCCATACCTAATAACGCTTCAGTGGTTAAAAATTATAAGGGAAAATATATGATTGTGTCCAGTCAACTCCAAAAGGCAGAAGCGAGATTGTCTGCTGTACTGGGAAGAACGAATATTCTTTTGGGGTTAAGTCTTATTCAATGGACAATCATACTATTAGGTGGCTTATTTCTGATGACCATGCCATTTATAATTAATTATCTAAATAAGGAAATTATAAAACCAATTAATCGTCTTATTACTGGAATAGGTGAGGTTGAACAAGGTAACCTTGAATACCATGTAGAAATACATGAGGAATCCAAAGAAGAAATTCGTACTTACATTGATGCTTTAGTGGTGCACTTTCGCTATGTTTTAAAGGGAACTATGACACAAGTAACAATTGATGATGAAATCAATCACATTAAGAATTATATTGCCATGCAGGAAATACGATTCCCGGGGAGTATATTTTACGTGGTGGATTTGGATCAGGACATTAAAATTATGCAAGTACCCCAATTACTTATGTTAACCGTTGTGGAAAATGCCTTTAAACATGCTATGACCTTAGATGACACGTTATCTATTTTCATAAAGATCGGGAAAGTGATCCATCATGAAGAGGAAACAATACAAATAATTATTGAAGATAATGGTGAGGGATTTCCTGAAGAGACGATTGAAAAAGTTAATAATGATTGTTTAGAAGACACTCAAGATGGTTCGAAAATTGGTATTTCTAATATTAAAAAGACACTAAAGTTACTGTATGGAAATAAAGGTAGTTTGCGAATTTCAAATGTTGAACCGTGTGGAGCCAAAATATCTATTATCCTGCCAATTGAGGTGAATGAAAATGAAACTGATCATAATTGATGATGATTTACAAACGGTAGAGGTTGTGAAAGAATCAATAAATTGGGAAGTGTTCGGTATTCACGATGTTCAAATAGCCTTTAATATAGAGGGAGCTAAAAAACATTTTATAAAAAACACACCTGATCTTGTCATTTGTGACATAGAAATGCCAAAAGGAACAGGATTAGATTTAATAAAATGGGCTAGAGAAAACAAGTTTAAAACAGAATTTATCTTTTTTACTTGTCATGAAAGCTTTGAATTTGTTTCAACAGCTTTGCATTATAATGCCATAAGTTATATTACGAAACCTTTTAATATAGATAAAGTAGAAATGATGGTAGAAAAGGCGATTAAGAAGATTGAAAAAGAAAGATATCTTGAAGAGTACAAACAATTTGGTAAAAATTGGTTAAGCAATAAGAAAATAATCCAAGAAAGTTTTTGGAGGGAATTATTATTTTCTCATATTTCACAAGAAGTATCTACCCTAGCCAGAGAGATTAAAAAACGAAAATTACAGCTTAGTATTGAGGGACAATACCAAATAGTATTGGTTAGTGTTCTTAAAACACAAAGTGAAAATAGTGGTATGGACCCGAATTTATTTGAATATACATTGAAAAAAATTTGTGCAGAAATTCTTTTGGATGAATTATGTTTTGAGCATATAATTGATTATAGCGATAATGTAAAACATTATGTGGTGGCCATTATAAAATCCGTTGATGATCCCAAATTAATTAAACCCAAGGCTGAAATCTTAGTTAAAACAATTAATGAATTTTTAAAATGTTTAGTTGCTTGTTATATTAGTAAAGCAGTACAAATACAAAACTTACCAAATGAAAGAGTTAATATAGAATATCAAGATCAGAACAATTTAATATATAGAAATAATGTATTTATGCATGGTGAGGACATTGTTTCTGAAGGGAATTATAAAAGTTTACTAGATAGCCCTGTCTTAACAGAGCTTTTCAAAAAGAAAAATAAAATTGAAATATCAAATGTGATTAAAAATAAATTAGAGCTTTTAATGACTGATGGTAAGCTAAATGCATCCATTATGCATTCTATTCATCAAGATTTTTTACAAGTTGTTTATGTCTATTTGTATAACAACGGGATACAGGCCAACGAACTGTTTTCGGATCAGTTATCAAGAAAATTAAATAAAAATGCCGAAAACTCAATATTTGATATGATGAAATGGATTAATATAATAACTAATAAAACAGTTGATTATGCAGCTGAGGTTGAAAAGTCTATGACGATTCTAGACAAGGCCAAGCAGTATGTTTATGAAAACTTTCAAGAAAATATAACAAGAGTTGAAGTGGCTAATGCCGTGTATTTAACGCCAGATTATCTGGGAAAGATCTTTAAATTGCAAGAAGGTATTGCGATTAACAATTTCATTAATCAATGTAGAGTCAGAAAGGCAAAGGAACTTCTTATATCCACCGACTATACTGTAAGTCAAATAGCTTATGATGTTGGTTTTAATAATCTATCTTATTTCTCAACTATATTTAAGAAAGAAGTGGGAAAGAGTCCCCACATGTATAAAAAGACATCTAGAGTCTAGGCTCTAGATGTCTTTTTAGCATAAGTTACTCTAAATCTACATTGTAATTAATGTAGTGATATCAGTAAGATTAAATATGTATGTAAGGTGAGCGAGCACTTGAATAGACAGTTAACTATGTAAATGGTGGATAGAGCCACCGTGGCTCACCTCCGTGGTTATAACCCTCAAATTCTTACAATTAAGTCAGCAGCAATAATATTAGTGAGGTATACTAATATTATGGGAAATTGAAAGAAATGTAGGAGTACGCCACTATGCCGAATTTGAGCCAGGAAGATACAAATATAAATATGCTGGTATTGATAGAATAATGGATCCACCCTTAGAACGAATCGGGGGTTATTTTTTGTGTATATTAAAGAATGTGTGATGTAAAGAATAATTAATAGTTATGAGAGAAGAGGATGATAAGATGAAGTCTAAGGTAGCATTTATATGTATTCATAATTCATGCAGATCACAAATGGCAGAAGGCTTAGCCAGACATTTAGGTAGTGATGTGTTAGAGAGTTACTCAGCAGGAACAGAATCGTATATAGAAGTAAAACCCCTGGCAGTAGAGGTTATGGAAGAGATAGGAATGTCAATGGATAGTCATTACCCTAAGCTTTTAACAGCTATACCGGAAGAAGTGGATATACTAATAACAATGGGGTGTGGAGTAGTTTGTCCTTTCCTTCCTTGCAAGCATCAAGAAGACTGGGGGCTTACGGATCCTTCTGGAGGAACAATAGAAGATTTTAGAAAAACCAGAAATTTAATAGAACAGAAAGTAAAAGATTTAATTAAAAGAATAACTAATAATGAAATTTAAAAAATCGGAGACAGGATTATTATGAGAATAAAAAAACATCAAGATCAAGGTTTTTTGCCCATGGTTATTGCCATGTTTGGGTTTGCTTTCTTTTCAGCAACCATATTAAGTGGCAGGATACTGGGGGAGAGCCTAGAAAGCAAAAGATTCCTAACGACCTTATTATTTGGCGTGATTATTGCATGTATTTACACAGGCCTGCTAGCTTATATAACAGGCAATACAAGCGTATCAACCCATTCACTTGCGTGTTATTCATTTGGAAGAAAGGGAGCATACCTGGTATCCTTCTTATTAGGAGCAACACAAGTGGGCTGGTTTGGCATAGGAATAGGCACCATTGGCGTAGGTGTTACATCTGGTTTGATAGAGAACGTACCGGTAGAGAGCATGGGGATGACGACAGCCATAGCAGTGTGCGTAGGTTCCATGATTAGTACGGGGACACTTATACCAGATTTGATAAGGATTTTCAAGAATAAAAAGTCGCCAGTAACAACTAGGGAATTTACCATTCTTTTGGGTAGTTCCTTTTTGGTTGGATTTGGAATAATTGGGGTAATAATAATAGGGCAGATCAGTATGACAAGGGTAATTATGGGTTGGCTTAGGCTAGTGAATATACTCATACCAAGTATCGGAGGAGTGATTATGGCAGATTATTATATTATTCGCAAGGGTAACTACATACCTATAAAGAATATGCTTTTTACATCGCTGAATAAAGTAGCTATTGGTGCATGGTTATTAGGTGCCATGGCAGCTTACTTTTTACCAGGAATTGCACCTATGAACACGGTGGTTGGGGCAATAATTGCTTATGTAGCCCTTACAAAACTTTCTAAGATGACGCAGACAGAAATAGGTATGCAAAATAGGATGTAAGTTCCACTGTTAATTAGTAATACCAATTGAAAAGGAGTGATGATATGGCAACTAGTTTAGCAATCATTACATTGTTTGGACTTTTAGCAAGCACATTATTTAAAAAGATCAAATTGCCCGGCTTACTTGGGATGATAATCGTTGGGGCTTTAATTGGGCCTTTTGGATTCGATTTGCTTAGCAATGAAATTTTAACGGTCTCAGCTGAATTTAGAAAGATGGCCTTAATAGTTATTTTACTAAGAGCAGGACTTGGACTTAAAAAAGATGATTTAAAGCAAGTTGGTAGACCAGCTATTAATCTAAGTTTTATACCAGGTTTACTAGAAGGATTTACAATTTTATTCATTGCTATGAAGTTTTTTGACTTTACATTTATACAAGGCGGTATGCTTGGATTTATAATAGCAGCTGTATCCCCAGCTGTAATAGTTCCTTCAATGCTTTCATTAATGGAGAAAGGTATTGGAAGTGCAAAGAAAATCCCTACTTTAATATTAGCAGGGGCCTCTATAGATGATGTTTTTGCAATTACTATCTTTTCAGCATTTTTAGGAATGTATAGTGGTGGTAAAGTTAATATTGGTAAAACAATCTTGAGCATCCCCTTATCTATTATTCTAGGTATATTAATTGGGGCAATAGTGGGGCTAATATTAGTTAAAGTATTTGAGAGATACTCTATTGCAGATAGTAAGAAGGTGCTTTATCTACTGAGTTTTGCAATATTACTGACGACATTTGAAAAGCTAGTAGAATCTAAAATACAAATAGCAGGTCTTCTAGGGGTTATGGCATTAGGATTTATTATATATGAAAAAATGCCAGAAGTAGGAACCAAAATGTCTTCTAAACTCAATAGGATTTGGGTGTTTGCAGAAATACTTTTATTTGTACTTGTAGGCGCTCAGGTAAATGTACCAGTAGCCCTTGATGCAGGCTTCAAAGGCGTGCTCCTTATTGCTATTGGCCTAATCGGTAGAAGTATAGGTGTCATAATTTCTCTTATTGGAACCAATCTAAACATAAAAGAAAAACTCTTTGTTATTATTGCCTATACACCCAAAGCTACGGTTCAAGCAGCCATTGGAGCAATTCCCTTGTCTATGGGTGTTGAGTCCGGAGATTTAATCCTTTCCCTAGCTGTATTATCGATTATAATAACCGCGCCTCTTGGTGCCATAGCCATTAAAGTAAGTGGAAAAAGATTGCTGCAGTGATAAAATCCAAGATATCATATATAATGGGGATAAGCAGTAAAATCCGAAATGAAAATTAATATTAAAAGGAGTTTATTAAATATGAGAATACAATACGATGAAATGCTTATGAGATTTAAAAGAGTCTTAATGGAAAAGGGTTTTTTAGAGGCAGATGCTTTAAATATTGGAGAAGTATTTACAAAAAATAGCCTTGATGGCATATACTCACATGGTGTTAATAGATTCTCTTCAACAATAGGTGACA
>DUUM01000292.1 GCA_012841565.1 Candidatus Epulonipiscium sp.
ACAGAAATAGCACCAACGGCTGTAGAAAAAAGATCAGGCACGACTACTAGTGACATTGTGCCTGTTACAGTTGAGATTTTAGATAGTAAAACCCAATTGAAGCCAGGATTTAACGTGGATGTGAAAATCAAAACAGTTAATAAAGAGGATGCTTTGACACTGCCAATTCTGTCAATTATGGAAGATGCTGATGAAGATTATAAATATGTATTTATCATAAAAGATGATAACACATTAGAAAAAAGAGAAATACAAGAGCTTACACTTGATAATATTAATGTAGAAGTAATAGGAGTGGAGGTAGGGGAACGTATAGTTGCCGAGCCAACAGATGATTTAGAAGAAGGGACCATTGTTAGCGATTCTGAGATAGGTGATCAAAAATGATTCATGTTGAAGAGCTGAGCAAGATATATAAAAATGGTTCCATTGAAGTGAAAGCATTACATGAGGTTAGTTTTCATGTTGATGCAGGGGAGTATGTATCTATTATGGGTGCCTCAGGATCTGGAAAAACTACCTTGTTACACATTCTTGGATGTTTAGATAGGGCAAATACTGGTCTTTATATACTAGATGGAGTTAATGCGTCAGAGCTGAAAGATAAAGACTTTGCCACTATTAGAAATCAAAAAATAGGGTTTGTATTCCAAGCCTTTAATTTATTACCTAAACTTTCTGTATTAGAAAACGTAGAACTTCCTATGTTATATGGGGGAATAAAGGCAAAAGAACGTAGAGTAAGAGCACTAGAAGCACTTGAAAAGGTTGGCCTAGGAGATCGGGTAAAACATAAGCCAAGTGAGGTTTCAGGAGGTCAAAAACAACGAGTTGCTATTGCCCGGGCTCTTGTGAATAATCCAGCCATCATACTTGCGGATGAGCCAACAGGAAACCTAGATTCCACCTCTAGCAAAGAAATTATGGAGATATTTAAAGAATTAAATAATGAGGGTGCAACCATTGTTATGGTAACCCATGAAGATGAAATAGCCGCTCATACAAAAAGAAAAGTAGTGTTTAGGGATGGGCGTATTATTAATGATGAGCCAATTCTATAGCAAGGAGGAAATGTAAGATGAATATTAGGGAAGGAATAAAATCGGCACTACAAAATCTAGTTAGTAGTAAAATGCGTACATTTCTAACCATGCTAGGGATGATTATTGGTATTGGATCTGTTATTATGATTTTATCTATTGGAGCAGGTGTTCAAGATAGCTTAACAGGTTTGTTTGATAAATTTGGGAAAGGTACCATACAATTAGATGCTATGAAAGCAGGGGTAGAAGATTATTTGCTTATGGAAGACCTTGAAATCGTTGAAAGCCTTCCAGGAGTTAAAATAGCCTCTCCCATGATGCCTTTTGGTGGAGAATTAAAGATGAAAAAGGCTGGAGATTTCAGTTACGCCCAGATATGGGGCGTTAAGTCTAATTACAATAAAATTATGCCTATTAAAATGTTAAAAGGCCGATATATTTCAGAGACAGATGAAAGAACAAAGGCTAATGTAGTGGTAGTAGAAGAGGCACTTGCTATACGCCGATTTGGTACTAACAATGTTGTTGGCAAAGAAATCGAAATTAGATATGGAAATCAAAACTATGCGTTTGAAATAATAGGTATTAAAGATGATACATATGATATAGCTGGTATGCCTAAAGAGGCTGTGCCCCTTATGATGCACCTGCCATATGGAACAGTTATATCTAATATGTTTGATTTTGGTGAGGGGAAAGCAAATTATGCCATGGTATCTACTGAAGAAGATGCTAATGTTAATGAAATAGCGGGACAAATTAAAAAAATCTTGGAAAAAAGACATAATGTAAAAGATCTTTATAATGTAGAGCCCATGTCCAAACAAATGGGTGAAATTAATGAACAACTAGGAATTATGATGGCTTTTATAAGTATTGTAGCAGGGATTTCCCTTGTAGTTGGAGGGGTAGGCATTATGAATATTATGCTTGTTACAGTAAAAGAAAGAACGAGAGAAATAGGGATCCGCAAAGCACTAGGTGCTAAAAACAAAGAAATCCTAACCCAGTTTTTAATAGAAGCTTTAATCTTAACCTTAATAGGTGGTATAATTGGGATGGGGATTGGATACAGTGGGGGTCTGCTCTTAGGTGGTGCTATTGATATTACACCGAAACTAACCCTAGGGATGCTTACCTTTGCTGTAGGTACCTCGAGTTTTATTGGACTGCTATTTGGCGTATACCCAGCGAAACAAGCAGCAAAACTAGACCCAATAGAAGCACTACGTTATGAATAGACGAGGAGGATTTAAATGAAAAAGACAAAAATAATATATATAGCTATGTTAGCAATGTTGTTTTCTATAACATTGGGTGTAAAACCTAATGTATTTGCTTCTGAACCTATTGATCAGGTGAAAGAATTAAAATTAGAAGATGCTATTTTAAAAGCCCAGCAAAGAAATAAGAGACTTAGAATGCAACAAAGTAAAATTTCTTATGCTGAGGTTGACTCGGAAGATGCTTATTATAAT
>DUUM01000293.1 GCA_012841565.1 Candidatus Epulonipiscium sp.
AGGCATATGGAGGTTAATCCGGATACGACTCAAAAGGAAATGGCTAGGGTAATTGGGGCGGCTCCTTCTATGGTGAATGTTTATTTAAATGAGTATGAGGCAAAAAAATATATTGTTAGAGAGTACATATCGGCTCGGACGGTCAAGTACCGGGTGACGGCTGAGGGGTTGAAGCGGAAGAATTATCTCCTGATTACTTATTTGCATGAGCTGCTGAAACTATATAAGCTGGCGGAAAATAATGTGGAAGGGTTTTTAGGGGAGCTGGAGGAAAAGGGATATCGGAAGATCCTGCTGTATGGGGCAGGAGAAGTGGCGGAGACGATATTGGGGATTATAGGAGCTAGAGAAGAAGGCTTACTTGAGGTAGTTGCTGTCTTAGATGATAAAAAAATAAAACATCATAAGGAAATATTAGGCTATAAGATTATTAGTAGGGATGAGATACAGGATTATGGGCATGACGCAGTAGTGATTACCAGTTATACTTTTGAAGATGAAATAATGGAAAAACTAAAAGAAATTAACTATCCAATGAGTAGGGTAAGAAGGTTTTTTAGTGAGTAGAAAAGAGTGAATTATGTTTATAAAAAAATAATATGGTGAGAATTTATTTATAGGAAATAATACATATTTCTTATAAATAATGTATTAAGGATGATTGCCATGTTAGAAATGATAGAGAAAACTAAGTATGAAAGATATGAAAAGGGTTTTACTTTAATTGAATTAATCATTGTAATTGCTATATTTGGAATTATATCTGCGGTACTTGTACCTTCTTTCTTAGAGACTAGAAGAAGGGTAAAGAAAAAGGTTTGTAGTATGAATTGTTTAAAGGTTGAAGAAATGTATGAGACCTATTTGTATGAAGGTGGGAAAGAACATTCAGGGATAATATTTAATCAACATATTGAGGAAGAAGATAAGGATATGTGCCCAGATGCTGGTCTTGTTATCTATGAAGGTGGGAAAGTTAAATGCAGTGTTCATTCATTAGATAAGGATGATGGTAAAGAGGATGTACCATATTTGTGATTTCTTCTCATCCTAAACCCATTAGATTAGGTGGGTTTGGGATGAAGAGGAAAGTTATCCGGATTGAATGATGATGGCGACGTGACTGGTAGTTGGAATGACTGGCTCTGTAAGCCTTATGGGGTAAGGGGTTGGGGGTTCGAGGTAGAAAGATTGAATGATAGGGGCGAAAATGCACCATTCAATCGGTGGGAGTGGAGTACATAGTTAAGAGTATATAATGAAGGGAATTTGCGGGTATGTATTTAAAAGTGAAGAGATTAATGGATTTTGTGCTTGCTTTGGTTGGGTTAGTGGTGTTATCTCCAGTGTTTCTGATTTTGATTATTGCGATTAAGATAGACTCACCTGGACCAGTCTTGTTTAAGCAAAAGAGGGTAGGAATACATAAGAGCCATTTTAATATATTGAAGTTTAGGACGATGAGGATTGATACACCGAGTGATATGCCTACGCATTTGCTAGATAGCCCAGACCAGTGGATAACTAAGGTTGGGAAGTTTATGAGAAAGACTTCATTA
>DUUM01000294.1 GCA_012841565.1 Candidatus Epulonipiscium sp.
CTTTTATTCTTTGAGTCAACTTCCACATACAAAGTTGCATTGGGCTTATATAAAATATAAAGTGACCTAGGACTTGTATATGTATATTGAAAAAAAGGTATAGATGGTTTTAAATCTTCTGATTTGTAACTGAAAGAGACTTTGTATATTTTATCTGGAGAACCATTGCTTTTAACAGATCCAAAAAATACATTTTTCTGATCTTCGGAAGCAAACAAAAGTTTATTTGTATTCCGACTTAAGTCAAATTTATCATAGCTCATTGTGGGGACTCCATTCTTATACTCAACCCCGTTCTTAAGAGTATTAAACCAATCGTTGTAATGTGTTCTTAAGTAAGCAGCCCATTGACCATCACTTTTTTTAATATCCGCCTCAAATGAAGCTGTATATTTTTCCTCATCAACATCATTTTCTAGATTGTCGAGTAGCTGGGTTATTTTACCAAGTTCTGTTTTACCATTCATAATAGTATAAGGCAATCTTTTTTCTGCATCTATATAGGTATCTATAATTCTAAGGCTCGCATAAGGATCTTCAGCCACCAATAAATCAAAAGTGTCTTTACCAACGACTTCTTTGCCAATCAGTTGTGATAGATTTACCCGATTTGGCTTAGGAGGAATGACAAAGATGCGTTTGCAATGGTCTTTATTTTTATTAATCTCTTCCAACATGAGCTCTCCATAAAGGAGATCACTCTGCTCCTCTTTTAAAATACCACCATCATTTTCTGATCCACCCAACAGTGTTGCTGTAATTTTATACTTATCTCCTTCTGGCTCAAACGTACATCTATAGAAGGAGCTTGCCTGGTCATCTTCATGCGGGGTTGTCTTTACGCGCATTTTCCATCTCACATTGTCATTACCATCCAGTATTTTTTCATCATCAGAGTTATCAAGTGTAACATACATCACGACAGTGCTTTCCTCTGAACATGCTGTTCTTCTTGTATGGTGTATATTAAACTGAATGCCATCGGGAAAGAAAATCACATTTGAAACAGGTTTTCCCCATGTATAACCGTCATTACCTAGTTTTTTTACTACTCTAAAGTTCAGGCCTCTGCCAAGCCACTCGAAATATTTTGTATCTTTATCTGATTTTGCTCCTGCAATTTTTTCATAGGTAAGATTGATATCTCGACCAGGAGAAAAACTGACACCTTTTATTGTTCTAGGATTAGCCCATTGATCGTCTGACTGAAGGGTGACCTGAAGTTCAAACTCGTTTTTCTCACTTTTATAAAACTTATTTGTTTTTAATGTTAACACACCGGATGCAGCAGAATAACGCGTTGGAAGTGCAGCGGATAAATCCACAGGGTCGTCGATAAAAATAGTGGTAGTCATGGTGTACCCTTCTCTGTTGCCGCTCAAATTAAAATTATTGCTACATGGGTCGCTTGCACTATAAGCTTTTCTTATAGTGCCCTGCTTTATTTTCAACTCAAATTCTTCGTTTATATTTGTATCGTGCGGCATGAACTCTGTGCGAGTTTTAACCGATATCCTATCTACTTTCTTTTTTCCATTTTGTTCGGTAACGAATACTGTATTTTGTAGAAAAAAGTTATTATCAAAATATAACTCTTTTTTTAAACTATCTGGGTCTGTAATTTTCACCTCTAAAAAAGGTTCTGTGGCTAAAGAATCTAATAAACCAATATGCGCATAACCAAATAATGGTTTAGGATTAGAACTACTACAATCACTGAAAGGATCAAAATATTGCTTAACGCCTATAGCGTAAGCCCCTTGCGTTTGTGCATAAGCTTGTTTGCTTACAAACACCAGTAAAATTAATAGAAGAAGTAGAGGTGATTTCATAGGTAGAGTTTTAGTCTTTGGAGAGATCTTATATGGGTGATTTATTCTAAGCTCTTAGCGACCGACCTTATTTTGTAAAGAGTGTTTAATCTATTAGTGGAGGTGGGTAGTTGGGTAGTATCAGCCTCACCTAAGGTAAGGCTGATAACTTATTGTTTTATTCGGCATCTTGAACGCAGCGGATTACTCCTCTTGCCTCCCATGCATGAAAAACACCATCCGAATCAGCAGACAATACTATTGTAAAGGATGAAAAACCAAAAATTGTTTCATTAGCCACTAATATTGCTGTGCAAAGACCATCTAACTTATCTGTATAGCGTGCATATTGTTCCACATAGGTTTTTGAATTATATATTTTGTAAGTTGCTCCATGAATGCTGGGTTTGAGATTAAAAAACAAAGATTTCCCATTGGCATTTGTACCATCTTTTTTTACTCCCCATCCTTCTTCAGATTTAAGAATATTTGCCACTTTTTTATCCTCTCCAAAGGTTTTGTATATAGACAATTCATCTTCAATACCTATATATCTTTCCAATTTCTCCCAATCATCATAATTAGGAATATGAAAACCCTCAGGACACATACCCTTATTCTCATTAAGTGTATATGTATCGTACTCCCCTAATTTATATATATACTCATCAAAAGAGTGCTCACCATCGCTCCAGCCACGGTTATTTAATATATCATCACCTATCTCAACACCATTATTAAAGTGGGTAGTACGAAGATTGGATGATAACCACACTTGATCACCCATTTTAATTGGCACATACGTGTTATAATCCGCATCGTGCACAAAACCTTTTGTTAGTGGTTGGGCTTTAAAGGTTTGTCCTTCGGTAACCTGGTCGCTAACACCATAGGCTTTTACGGTAAATTCATATACTTGTGGTTCGGGGCTGCCCCCCACAGAACCCCAACCATTAAAACCTTCAATGTGGCACTGTTGCTTTCCTGCTTCCACTTTAATGGGTTGTTCTACACCTGCTAAGGCAGGCTCAAAGGTAATTTCTACATATTCAATATTTGGTGAGTCTTCCCAGGTAATATCCATAAAGGCCGAACCTTCGTAATCATCGGGCCAATAGGTAAAAGAGCTTGCTTTACCTTTTAAGTTACTTATGGGGGTAATATAGGTTGAAAAGCTAAAGACTTCACTTTCTACACTCTCTTCTGTTGCTTCATTGTTTTTATCTAAGCGAGTGGCTTTCACTTTCCAATAGTACTTTTTATTAAATTCAAAGGAATAGACACTTTTGTGCAAGTTCACAACGCGACTTTCCTTAGCGATACCAGAAGCAATCCAATTACTATTGTCATCCGATAAATACAAAGTATAGGAAATGCCACTTTGTTTTTCTTTCCAAATAAAATATATGTTATCTATTAAACCATCCTCAGTAAGTGCAATGTTTTTCAAAACAACTCCATTTTCAGGAGTTTCCAGCGTGGGAACCATGATTGGCTCTATTACATCTTCTTTTTCGCATGCTGTAAATACAGCTAAAGCCATAACGGTGATGGCCAGTAGTTTTTTAATGTTCATTTGTTGTGTTGTTTAATTGTTTTTTATTTTAACGTGATATGAAGCCATTCGCTTAGCCTTGGTGATACTAACTTGCCACTTGTGCTTTACGTAAAGTTTACAAAATCGATTCATTATGATGAGCAAAATATTTATGCTTTTTACTTATTTGAGTGGCTCACTGGTAATTACTCAACAAGCACAAGCTGTAATAATCAAAGGGGTAGTAGTGCAATTAACTGTTAACTTGGTGGTAAAAAATTATAACCAATAGAGAATAACTTATCCATTTTCTGAAAGCATCTGCGCTGAACACTTACTCTGTTTGCCGCAGACAAGTGTGTATGGGATGTTGAGTTATATCACAACCGGGATGTTGCTGTTTTATCGAACTGAGGTTCCATTTTCACGGAAATGATGACGTCTCGGCGTTATGCGGTCTCTCGCTCAGTGAAGCGTCTTGCTTCGTTGTTTCTTTAAGGTCTCTGGCCTATTTATTAAACGGTTTTCTAGGTAGTGCTTATTAATATACGTCTAAGAGTATAAGCTGTTTTATGACATAATTAACGAAGCTGCAGTACCTTCGCTGATACCTATATCCCCACGCATTCCTTTAAAATTCAGTTTTATTTAAAAATGATTGATGTGCTTTTTATTAATTACCACACGTGCGAGCACGTGTGGTGGAGATATGTTAAAAAGTTATTTTATTATTCATTTATCTGTAAGTTGTAATATTGATTACTACCAATACTATCAAATCCCCAAATAAAAACATCGAAGTTGCCAGTTTTAAAATCAGATGGAATAGTTAGTTCATAGGTTTCATCATCGATTCGCACTCCTGTTATACTTTTAGTAGCGCTTACACCGTCCATAAAACCCACATAAGATATTCCTTCTTCAAAGTTTTTACCATAAATGGTGAGTTTCTCGCCTCGTTGTACAGTTTTTTTATCTACACCACTTATTATAAGGTCGGTGGTTGTATTTTGTGTAACAGCAATGGTGGTAGTTGAAGTAACTTCGCCACCCTGACTTTTTACTTTAATAAAATAATCGCCAGTAGGTATTAAATGAGGTACCGCAGCTTTAATTCTATAATCATTTTCTGATTTTAAATAGGGAGCATAGGAAGTTCCTTGGCTATTTACAAAGTACACTTCATTCGCTTCTTCATTAAAATAATCCCCATTAATAGTTAATATATTATTTCCCTCAAAGCTATCAAAAGAGGTACTCATACTGCTAATTGTTGGTGCAGGCGGAACAATGGTTACTTTACCCATATCAAACTCGGTATCTCTTACTTTCATAACCAATTTGTATTCTCCTACAGTAAAACTACTATATGAAGGTAATTCAAATACTACTTCGGTTTTAGTTTGTGATTCTGCGTTTAGTATAAAACTGCCGCTTTCATTTGATGCAGTTACAGTACACTTCGTTAAGTTGGTTCCAGTAATGGTTAATTCGCTGCCTTTTCCGTATTGGGTAATTGAAAGTGGATGAACTGTTGCTGCAGGAGCATCTTCAACCTTTACATTAACCTTGTAAGTGCGCGTAGTTGCATCCTCGGCCGTGACGGTATATTCTTTTTCTACTTTAAAGCTTTGCGATGTATTATTTGAGGGTTTTACTGTAGCATTATCCGAAATTGTGAGTGTAGGCGTCATGTCGTAAATATCAAATTCGGCATCCCACGGAATAACTGCTTTAATAGTATTTGTTGAATTGTCTATAACGCACTCTATTGCAGGCGAAAATTGTCCAAATACAAAACTCAAAATATTATTTTCTGTACTTTGTGCTTTATTTATGGTAACCTGATAGCTTTTTGTGTGTCCGTCACTATTAGTTACCGTATATATTACCGTTTCAGTAAAATTAACTTCTACTGCTGAATTGCGGTTTACGGAGGCTCCTTCAGATATAGTTAGTACTGGTTTTAAGTTACTTATTTCTGCCGTATGTGGTAAGGTTAAAGTAATGGTTTTTTCTTCCTGATTGATATCTCCTTGCATACCATCTACAGTGAAACCTAAAATATCGGCATTTTTAATATTTGCTACCGTTACCGACACTTTGTAAGTTGCAGTGCTGCCATCTTCTGCGCTTACCATATAGGTAACTGGCGATGTAAAGTCCTGAACCACTCCTGAGTTGGGTTTAACCGTTGCTTTATCAGAAATAACAAGCTCGGTTATTAATGAACTTACATCAGTAGAATAGGGTACTTCAACATCAATTATAGAAGATTCTTGGTGAATGGTTCCTTCAATTTTTTTTGAATCGCTAACAATGAAAAATTCCTTCATTTGTTTTTCGGAACTTTTAATTACTTCGTCCTCTTTTTCGCATGCTGTAAATACAGCTAAAGCCATAACGGTGATGGCCAGTAGTTTTTTAATGTTCATCTGATGTATAGTTAAATTGTTTTTGTTTTTATGAAGTTGATGTTGTGCCACCCTTCGCTCGGTGAAGTTTGCAACTTCGTCGTTTTAACCTTTGTAGTCTCCAGACTACTCTTATTTAATTATTTTGGCTGGAAAAACTAAAACACCTTTAAAAATTAACCGTGTTGTTCCTTAATTTGATAACCCGTTGACATGGCCGATAAATTTCATTTTAAGATTGTTATTGCTTTGCCAACGCTCGGTTTTCTTGGTAAAC
>DUUM01000295.1 GCA_012841565.1 Candidatus Epulonipiscium sp.
ATTAGCTTTTCCCACCGTAATAAGAATGCCATTATTGAATTTGATATCTTCCTTATTATCGAGAAAAGTATCTTTACTCAGTATTTTAAAATTATAGTTAACATCATTTACTTTACCACGTTGTGGCGTGTTAGTTGTAATTGGTTTAATATTAAAAACTTCCTTACAAAAATAATTGTCTTCATAACCGTCATTAAAAATAATTGTCTCATTAGAATTACAAATTATTTCAGCAATTTTCTTTTTAACTTTAGATGATTCGTTGACAATAAATGTAACAGGTCGATAGTCACTTTTATTACCTCTATAAAAGTATACTTTTGCAATATTTATTATTAATTCTTCTAATTGATATCTAGTCCCATCATCAAAACTTATAACAATGTCCATATTATTTTTCTTACACCCATCTTGCTTCATTCTCTGTAAAATCAATTTGATAGCTTGGGATTCTCCATGCAATCTACTCATAAAACTAATATCTGAAACTGCTTTTTTGCTATTTAAAAAACTTTTAAAATCAGATGTTTTGATTCTTCTGTTTTCTTCATCATTTTGTATTCCTAAATCTATAATTTTTTTTATTGCATTTGGTAGATATACTGTCTCCGCTTCTTCTTTGCTAATTTTGAAAGTGTTTACCAACTGCTTGATAATCTTAGATTCAACATCAATATACCTTTCTGTTTTTTCCCATTCAAAGACTCTTAAAAATTTTTTAATTTCATCGTTATCAGAACAATACTTAATGTTTTCATGAGATATATAATCTTGTGCAGACTTTAAAGCTAAAATATCCTTTAGTCGACTAATATCAATCTCAGGTAATTCATCATCCATAAATATTGCTAAACGATATTTGTAATTTTCTTTCTTATCAATAAAATTATTAAACATCAGTCCAATTGGTTTTGCTACACGACTATTTGTAAAATTTTGCAGTTCGTGGTACTTATACTGTACTAGAATTGTTTCATTTCCATTTAATATATCTAAATCTTCTATTCCTTCAATGATGTTTACTATATAATCTTCATTATCCAATATATCTTTAATTGTATGGATAAATTGATACATATAACCTTTTATTGATGCACTTGCACTTCTATTTGCCACCTCTACCCCCCCTGAAAAACACTTTTTATACAATTCTGATTACTGTTATTATTTAGCTAGTACTTACTTTAAACGCTTATCAATCCCCAAATTAGCTGTTTCCTCATATGAATTTTAGAAATATGAAACTTATCTTTATAATTGATATAATAATATGCTTTTTATTTTATTCTCCATATACTTCATTACTAGAAATTTATATGAGCATTATTGATAAATCCTAATTGTTACTTAATTATTCAGATATTTTTCAAACATCTGCTCACAAGGCTTTAAAATTATCTCAATATCGTTAAAGGTTGTTTCATCACCATATGATGAAAATAAATCTATTGAAGCTATACCAATACTCTTATCCTCAGAGCTATCACTTGGCATTATAAATGCATTTTTGTCTATTATAAGATCATTTGCTTCTGCTAGTTTTTTATATGCAAGCTCATACAGATATTGTTTTGTAACGTCTCCTACTCCTGGTTGTCGGCTTACTCCATCTTCATTGAGTTGTATTTTATAATACTTTGCATCATATATAGACAGTTTACCATTTGAAACTGAAATCAAATCAGGGGTCAGTGTTTTCTTTGCCTCATGTTCTTTACCAGACTTTAAATGTTTCCACTTTGGTTTAGGTATTAAATCAATCAATAAATCTGAAGATTTCTTATCGCCATAAGGCTTTAAGCTTAGTTCAGATAATGTTTTGTTTAAAGAATCTTCCATTACACAGGCACATACATCTTCCCATACTAAGTTAAAACTATTTGTCCCTACAAATGATATCCTCTCCTGGCTATTTTGGGTGTTACCTCTATTAATATATGAAATCATTCTATGTAAAACTTCTTGCTTTCTTGTAATAAATTGTTGAGATATCTCTTGTTTTATTGAATATGTTAAATATTCTTTGCTTCCAAAATCTTCAATTCTCTCTGAAGATATTGAAACTTGATCAATTTCAAGTACCTCCAAAATTTCTTTTATTTCTTCTGAACATCTTGACACAATACATCTATGAAGCCTTCTAAATAAATCCTCTTCATTTATAACATTGTTTACAGTATATAAGTTAAGGTAAACTGGAACCCCATCAGAAAAATAAATATTTTGTTCATTTATTGTTTTATCCCATAATATTTCACCATATCCATTTTCTTCAACAATAGTCTTATCATTACTATAAAGACCATTTTCATGATAATCCTGTAGTAAATCCAATGTAAAAGCTAATAAATTAAATTCCCTCATTTCTTGAAGTCCATCTACATTATAAAATTGCTCTTTAGCCTGGTATTTTCTAACAACAGAAAGAATTTGTTTGAATTTTTTAAAGTTATTTTGTTTATCATTATATATATCTAGTATGTATTTAGGATAAACAAAATAACAACAATCTCCAACCATAACCATTCCTACATATTTAAACACATACATATTTTTATTAATAGTATCCTCAATATCTTCAAATGATTCCACATCTAATAAATCTTCCAGTTCCATCTTTTGTTCATGGGAAGTAAGTTTCTTTAGTATATTCAAAAGAACAAGTGAATCCACTGTTTTTCTTGCTTCTTCATCTTCTTGATTAAGCCAACTCTTTAACTGTTCAAATGAATATGGCTTTAATTCTTGTACAATTTTTACATGCATAACTTTCACCTATATTCGATATTTAATCTTCTTCATATAGTACATACTCCGTTGAATCATTTGTATCTTTGATTTCTAAAGGTTTTTTAAATATAGCTTTAGCATTATTATCAAAGTTTTCTCGTAAATCGGAATATGTCCCTGATTTCTCAGCCACAAAAAGATTATTCCTATGTGGTTTTCCTGCATCTTCATATAAATACATAAGAACTTTATCCTTAATGGTTTCAGTAATTTTTTCAACATTACCTGACTCTAGAATAGACCGAGAGATAAAATATGGACCTAAAAGCTTATCTTCTGGCACACCTAGGCTTGAAAGCCTGTCATTTATTTCATTCCTAAAATCATTCCAATTGGCAGTACTTTCTGAGGTAATTTCAAATTTATAATTCTCAAACTCAGAAGCAATTTTAGGATCTTCAAGTACATCATCTATCCCAATATAAACAAATTCCCATCTACGTTTAAATGCAGTATCCATTGGCATTACACCTTGATCAGCACTATTCATAGTTGACCATATATATAAGTTGCTTGGTAGAACCAATCTTTCATATTCATTGCCAATTTTATCGTAAATATAGTTTCTAGTATCATCATCGATATTTTCTTTCAAGAGCTCCATACTTAAATGCAATCGTACTTCTTCTGAGGTTGTAATTGGATACTCACTGTCTCCATTTGCATCTCTATCAAGAAGTTGAAAGAAATCTCCAAAAACTGCTGCAACATTAGCCCTATTAATCTCTTCTATTAAGATAAGATAGTTGGTTTCTCTATTTATTAGAGCTTTAACAAGAATTCTCATTAAAGGACCTGGAACATACTTATATGTTATTGATTCATTAACGTTTCCATATTCATCTTTTAAAGGATTTTCGTCCTTATCTTTTAAAACTTTGGGAAAAGGCTTAAATGCTCCTACAAAATTTCCATACATATAATTAGGGTGAAAGGTCACTCTTTCATAATTACTTCCAAAATGTTCCTTCGCTTCTACATTTAAATTATAGCTTTTTCCAGTCCCTGGAGCACCAAAAAATATCCTTTGATGAGGTTTGTCGATCTTTATGGCTATTTGGTACTCATTTTGTTCATCTTCCCCATTCATAATCTTATTTAATTCTTTGATTTTATTTTTAAGGTCTTTTTCTAATAATTCCAAAGTGTTACCTCCATATATATTTACTATTAACGCCTAATCCCATTATATCATCATTAATACTAATTAATTTTGATTGAATCAAAAATGGAATTATGTAGCCATATGCATTGACATTTTTTTTGATATCCTCTGAAAAAGAAATAGTTCCATTTGTTTTTTTATTCAGTAATTCATCTATATAACCATCATCTTGATTATTAACAACGCCAGTAGTTATAATAAAAAAATCTGTTTTATCCATTGTTTGATATTTCTTCAAAAATTTCATTATTAGATCATACTCACGTTTTTCTTCAAATTCAATTAAGTTCAAGTAACCTTTACAGAGAAATAATGAGAAGATTTCTTCAATTATTTTTTTTGACTTTGATTCAAGCACCTCTCTATTGAGAAATATAGGGATTATATAATTAAAGAAATAAAAACCTTCTTTTGTAAAAAGTTCTGATGGATTGAATTTAATAGATTGATACTCCTTTATAAATCCTAAGTGATATAAATGTGGAAAAAACATTCTTATTTTACTTGGATTTAAATCATTATCCCTTTTATTCACTACTTCTCGAAAATCCTTATAACTCAATTGATAATTAATAGTTTTCATAATAGTATACATGTTATTTAGTTGTACAATTCTTTCTTCTGTAAAAGTCCATCCTGGATTAGAAGTCCCAATCAGTTCATAACCTATATCACTCATATTATTCCTCCAAGCTTTTTAAAATTGACTCTGCTATCTTGTAAGCTAGTAAGGGAGGGATAGCATTACCAACTTGTTTATATTGACTAGTTTTTGTACCTAAAAACTCAAAATCGTCTGGAAAGGATTGTATCCTCGCTGACTCTCTTACAGTAGGAATACGATTATATTTATAGTGGAAATAATTTCTATGTCCAGTATCTATCGTATTTGATGGTTTTTTACTATTCATTCTTTGGAATGCTTTATTATATTTCCTTATATTCCAATACTTTTCAGGTAAATCCTTTATATTACCACCATCCGACACTTTGCTTATAACATTAATTGTCTGCTCAATATGATTTGTTATATCATGATTTAAAATAATATTTTCTAAATTATTTTCCCTCATAAGTTTCTGATAATCTGAACTAGGCTCTAATAACTTTATGCTATCTGACTCCAATGATGGCAAGTCTCCTATAGCTTCCTTAGTAGTCACAATTTTAGCTTCTTCCTCTGGAAATTTATAGTCTTTATTGTTTTTTAAACCTATAAAAAATACTCTATGCCTATTTTGTGGAATTCCGTAATCAGCAGCATTAAGAAGTTTAAATTTCACATTATACCCTAGCTTACTAAACCTTTCTATAATATCCTTTTTAAACATTCCATTACCCAAGGTTAATAATCCTCTAACATTTTCTATAAGAAAAAATTCGGGTTGTACTTTTTCAACAACCCTACAATATTCAATATAAAGGTGATTCCTTGGATCATTAATATCTCTTGTTCCCACCGTACTATATCCTTGGCATGGAGGTCCACCTATTATCCCATCAATTTTCCCTTTAAATTCCTCTAATTCTTGGTCTGTTAAATCATGAATATCTAATAGTTTTCCAACTTTATTTTTATGATTATGATTGTAGGTTAAAATTGCATCTTCCCATAAATCAATTGCTAGTTTAATTTCAAAACCTGCCCTTTCAAATCCATAACTTAATCCACCACAACCACAAAATAAATCTATAACCTTCTTATTCATCTAATATCTCCTCCTTAATTGCATTTGCTATTGCATAAGCGAGCTTTGGAGGGACAGCATTACCAACCTGGATATATTGATCCGTCCTACTGCCTGTGAATATAAAATTATCTGAGAATGATTGTAATCTAGCTGCTTCCCTAACTGTCGGAATTCTATTATATATCGGATGGAAATAGTTCGAGTGAGTATTCCCAGTATCTATTGTTACTGATAGATCATCTTCTTTTAATCGTCTATAGGCTGATGAATGTCTGTTATTTCTTTGACTCGGCCACAATTCTGGTGGTACATCTCTCCAATTACCTCCCTGTGGTACAAAAGATATCCTATGTTGAACAAAATCTGCAGGATATTTTATTGTATGGTTATAAACATAATTATCTTCTCTTCTTAGATATTGTGCATAATCATTTTCTGGAGTCGACTCCAACAAATATACTCCTTCTTCTTTATTGCTCTCTTTTTCTAGATTATATAATTCTGATATAGCATCATAAACTGTATATGATTTCTTTTTCTTTAATCTTGTAAAATCAAATTTTTTCTCCTCTGTTATAACAAAAAAATTTCTTATTCTTTTTTGGGGTACTCCAAATTCTGAAGCATCTAATATCTCATGATTTACAATATATCCTCGCTCCTCGAATAATTCATATATTCTTTTCTTTGCATAACCATTATTTGAAGTTATAATACCTCTAACATTTTCAATTACAATTACCTTTGGTTTTATAACATCAACGAACTTTAAAAATTCATAAAATAATTTATTTCTTTCATCATCTTCTTCCATACTATATCTATTAGCATTAGAAAATCCTTGGCATGGAGGTCCACCTATAATAATATCTGCATTTAAAAATGCTGAATATTCATTCAATATATCTTTAGATTCTATTTCTAATAAATTTGCACAAATTGCATTAGCATTTTCAAAATTTAAACCAAATGTATCAACTGCAGGTTTATTCAAATCAATTCCACCGATTATATCATATCCTGACAACTTAAATCCTTCGCTTAAACCTCCACAACCACAAAATAAATCTAAAACTTTATATCTCTTTTCTGTCATTTTTTTCAAGTCCCTCTATCCTATATTCAATAATATTTCCAATGTCACATTTGAAATGTTGACATATTTTTGCTAACGTATCCATACTCACATTCTCATCTCTTCCCATTTTAGCAATTGTTCTTGGTGTCGTTTGGATAGCTTGTTGTAAATCCAATTTATTCATTTTATTGTCGATTAATAGTTTCCATAACTTATCATAAGAAAAACCCATTTTTCTACCCCTCACATTGAGTTCTAAAACTATACTTAAATATATATTTTCTATACTATTATAACAGCTTTAAAGTCAATTTGCAATATAAAATAAGTAAAATAATAAACAAAGTTTCTTATTATTTTAATCAGAATAATAAGAAAACAAAAAAATAAAGGCAGACCGAAGTCTGCCACATATCCAATAGTTGCTTATATTATTGTCACTACATTTCTCTATCATTCTTCTTATTTTCAGCCTGCCCTTGTGCTTTCCCTATACCATCCCTTGCGACCTTGTCTTTAAGTTTATTAAGCTTAGCAATGGTTGACTCCTTTTTTATCTCTTTACTGTCTTTTCCTGGCTCCATTCTCTTTTCTGACTTGGATAAATTTGTTTTTGTTGCTTCAGCCCAACTTATAAAGTCTATATCATGAAAAGACTTATCCATAGGATAGTTCTCTGCAAAATCGTAATCTACTTCATACATAGCATTGGATAGCTCTACATAAGAATTTATAAAATCATCAATCTTATTACAAAGGTCATCTCCTTTATTTGTTTGTTCATTAGTATCTATAGTTCTATTGTTTATTATTGGTATTTCTCCCTCTAGCTCATATATAAGCTCTTCAAAGTAGTCATTAATTAGATTTACCCCATCATTACGCATATACCTTTCATAAAGCTCTTCTAATAGGTCTGGGTTGTCTACTCCCATCTCTTGCATGATTAAAGCCTTAACAAAGCCCTCATAGTCCTTATCTATCAAATTATTTAATGTATCTACTGCGTTACTATCCTTCTTTTGAGGATAAATGTTGGAATAGTTGCCATGATTCCAAAAAAACTTCTCATCATTACTTTGTAGCCCATAGGCCTCCACAAATTGTCTTCCATCAAACAATATAGCCTTATCCTTATCTATATCTAAAACAATAGTTTCATCTGATAATGAGGTTTTTATTTTATCTCCTACTCTAGGCTTGTCTTTCGCCATATTGTAAATACTTTTATCTTCCTTAAGAAGTTCTGCTTGCTCTTGCTTTTCTTGATAATTTTGGTTTTCACTTTGAAAGCTATCAATCTCCTGTGAAAAGGATAAGGTCTTCTCTTTTCCTACTATAAAATGGTCTAAAAACTCTATGTCAAAGATTTCAGTAAGATTTTTTATTTTGATAGTCATTCCTATATCTTCGCTACTAGGAGTAGGGTTTCCACTAGGATGGTTATGGAAAACTGCCATACCTTTAACATCTTGATAGTTTAATAAGGATCTAGCTATAATTTTTAAGTCCACTATTGCAGCATCAGTAGCCCCTTTAAAAAGTTCTTCTGCTCCTATAATCTTATCATCATTGTCATAAACTATAATGCCAAATATTTCTTGTTGATGATGCTGGAAGCCTATTTTCAGTATTTCTTTTATTTCATTTGTATCTTCTATTAAATTTAAATCTACTAGCTCGTTACTTGCAAAATAGCTTGTAAAATCTTCATACTTGTCCTTAAGGCTATAATCCTTATCTCCATAAGTATTTTCTGAGTCACTGGCTATTTCATAGGTTTTAGATGCGTAATAACTCTTTCCTGCAACTTTAGAAAGGAAGCTATTATTCTCTTTACTATAGCCTATAGTATCTACCACCCTCATACCTATCTTTTCAAAACACTCTTTTGTTTCCTCTATTCTTTTATCAGGTGTTTCATTAGAAAAAGCTAAAAACACACTATTAGCTCCAGCCATCAAGCCCTCTCTTAAGCTTTCTTTTATACTATTTCTTTGACTTAGCCTAGTCCTTTTAAGGTGGACAGGATGATTTTTAGTATTTGCAAAAATAATAGTCCCAGCATCTTTAGTAGGTAAAGTTATTGACTTTACATAGTCTACTAAGGTATCGGGACTAGTTATTGCTTGTCTATTATTTTTAATATTGGCTCTGGCATAATCTAAAAATTCTATAAGTGGTTTTATATCTTCATCTTGGTTTTTAATTTTCTCATAAAGTTCTTCCTTATTCCTACAATTAAATTCTTCATATAAACTACTTCTCATTTCTGTCCACCTCCCTATCAGGGTTCATAGGAAATGAGTTAAGCAGCTCTTTTATTTCTTTTACTTTCTTATCCTCTGGATTTTCCCTAACATATTCCATTATTTCACTATGACTTGTAAGTCCAAAATATTTTAATAAATTATTTTCGTATTTCTTATTGAACATGGTTTTCCTCCTTGTTTGGTTAAATATTATTGTTTGCCTACTTTAAAAGTTTAAGCCCTGAGTCCCCTCAGAGCTTTTTTATCTTGCACCCTTATTTTTTTCTATATCTCTTTCATCCAAAGATAGACTTGTTTCCTCTTTTATTTTAGCCTTGAATTTTTCAAGTTGTCCTAAAGTAGATGTTTTGTCATCTAGCTTAAGACCATCAACATCATAGGTAGACTCAAAATAATTGCTACTTCTAAAATCATTGTCGTACCTATCTGGAATCCCATCATTATCTAGGTCTTTTGAAAGAGGATCATAGAAGTTACCTTCATCATCAATTTTAAGTCCAAGTTTTTCTCTTAAGTCTTTCTCATCAACCCTTATATATTCTCCAAAGTCACTGTATTCGAGATCCTTTTTTAAGTTTAAAAGAGCCTCTTCTTTATTTGATGGTTGTCCATCTTCACTTTCAAGGTAGCTTCCCTGGGAAACCTCTTTATTATCTACATACTGTGTCCAGGAATAATCTTTAAGACTTATTTCATACTGTATTTCATGTTTGCCATCTTCTGTAGTTGTATAGGCAAGTCCTATATGACCTTCATCTGGATAAAGTTTATTAAAATCATCATAGGAATTATCTTGGTCAAACTCTCTGTTGCAATAATCTATTATTAGCCTTTTAACATCTTCAATTAGAGGATTTAGATTCTCTAAGTCTTCTACTTCACCCATATCTAGGAGTTTATTGATTTCAGCCAGTCTTGCTACTTTGTTTTTTAGTTCCTCCGCTTTATCAAAAGGCTTCTTTACTTCTTCTTTGGCAATTTCAAATTGTTCTTTAATAGCTACAAGCCTTTCTTCAAACCTTTTTAGACTATCTGGAATTTTATCTATTACATTGTCCATCCTTGTAATATTTCCATCCCTATTTTGCCCTAAGTCCCCATAATGATTATTAGAGCCTTTTAGA
>DUUM01000296.1 GCA_012841565.1 Candidatus Epulonipiscium sp.
AATATAATCATTGTATCCATCTGGCATTTTCATCCTCTCTTAATATAATAAGATACATAGTAAGCAGCCACCCAGTATACCAAGGCTTCTATACAGTCGTCCGTTTTTTTCATGCTCTTTATTTAATTCTTCAATTTTATTTTCTATATAAGTAAGGGTAATCTCTATATTTTTCTTTTGCATTTCTTTATCTAAATATCCAAGCGATTCCCCGAAAGATATTAATATTTCTCCATCCTCTTCTTGGAGGTAAGTTTGGGGCAGATGTGTTGTAACTGCCTTTTTCCATAGGCTAGATATATTTTCCCCTGTCTTTGCTTCTATTAGCTTGAGCAGTTCCTTCCATATGACATTGACTCTTGTATGATTTTTACCCATTATCTCTTTTATTGCACTTGGCAAGGGTGTCATAGCATAACTTACCTCTCCCCGGAGCATGTGGAGCATCCTTCTAAGCCCCTCTAAATCCTCAATACGAAAGACTTTCAGCCTATCTATATACCATCCTAAAATCGAAGCACTAGCCAGGATTAATCCCATTCCTATCGTTTTGATAAACATTAGATCTGCACCTCCTAGGATACAATCCTACAGTCTTTGAATGTTATCCCATCTAAAATCGTTTCAATAGTTCCTGGCCCTTTTCTAGAAGATATACAGATAATCCTTTCGAAAAATTGCTTTTCAAGCATTTCTTTTAAAATAGGTTTTTTCATCATATCACTGAGGGTGTTACCATGAACGGTGCATATTATTTTGACACCAGCATTTAAAACCTCTTCAATGGCAAACAAATCATCTTTTTTCCCAATCTCATCAATGGCAATAACAGCTGGGGACATAGATCTTAAAAGCATTAACATCCCATCAACTTTCCTACATCCATCTAAAACATCGGTTCTAAGGCCTATATCATTTTGTGGTACTCCTAGGTAGCATCCTCCTATTTCAGATCTTTCATCCACTACCCCAACAGTCATTCCCTTGTAAGTAGAAAATCCACTACTGATTTGGCGAATTAAGTCTCTTAATATAGTTGTCTTACCACAACGAGGAGGAGATACGAGTAAAGTATGATAAATTGTATTAGCCCCGCTATAAATATAAGGCATAATCCGGTCCGCTGCCCCAACAATTTCATGGGCAATACGAATATTCATGGCCCCCACATACCGAATTGATTTGACACTTCCATTTTCAAAAATAATCTTACCTACAATTCCTACCCGGTGGCCACCTTCTAAAGTAATATATCCTTGTCTCATTTCTTCTTCAAAAGCATACATAGAATGTTGGCTCATCATTTCAAGGGTATTTTGAATATCTTCCGGGCTTGCTATCATAGCTTGTCTTAAATCTTGGGTATAAGTCCCCATTTCATTTAAAAATAGCTCTTTATTTTCACGAATAATAATAATTGGCCTATTAATCCTAATTCTAATCTCATAAATACGTTCAAATTCCCCACTATCTAGCTTCCCAAAAACCCCTTTCAGCCTTATCCCTAAAGCATTCACAATCCTTTGCTTAATATCCATTCCCACTCCTCCTTGGTAAATTTCCTATAATGATATATATGGCAGGTTGTCCCCATCTAGAACTTAATCTTTTATCACTGAGTATTTTTATCTTATTTTTTTACACAAAAAATCCGCCAAAAAATAGCAGGGGATCATGATATTCAATTCGTAGGTCTTTAAGCATTTCGTAAAAAATCTTTGTAAAATAAAAGCTGATTTCTGTTAAGAAAGTTAACTGTTTGAGCGCTAGCGAGTTGTTAACTTTTAAGAAATCAGTTTTTATTTTACATTAGATTTTCAGAAATTCTTAAGAACAAACGAATTGCATATGATTATCCCCTGCGAACTTTGGCAGGATTTTCGGCTCTTATGCTCTTCCTTGGTATTCTCCTGTACGAGTATCTATTCTAATTATTTCCCCTGGACTTATAAATAAAGGAACCATCACTTGAACACCTGTTTCTACTGTGGCTGGTTTTGTTCCACCAGAAGATGTATCCCCTTTAAAACCTGGCTCTGTTTCTGTTACTTCAAGCTCCACGTTTAGTGGTAATTCAATTCCAAAGACATGGCCTTGGTGAGATAATAATTTAACCATATCATTTTCTTTGATGAACTTCATATCATCCCCCACTGTAGACGCATCTACTGCAACTTGGTCATAGCTTTCTACATCCATAAAGTGATATAAGTCTGCATCACTATAGAGGTACTGCATATCTTTTCGATCAATATGGGCCCTTGGCATTTTTTCACTTGGTCTAAATGTTTTTTCAATGGCGCCACCTGAAATAATGTTTTTTAATTTACAACGAACAAAGGCTGCACCTTTACCAGGCTTTACAT
>DUUM01000028.1 GCA_012841565.1 Candidatus Epulonipiscium sp.
ATAAAATACAAAATCATCGATTAACCCTTTCCCTTTAGTCTGGATTACTTCTTCTACAATCCTTTCATCTTGGTCTGGGCACATCATAAGTAGCTTACACCCTGGGACCTCTTCTCTTATCTGTTGGCATAACCTTAAACAATAAGTCATGTTATAAAAACCTGATTCTGCCACTTCAATAAGGGCAACCTTGCCATCGTAACTACGAATACTATCATTTGCATTATAATAGTTTGATTCAAAAATCCGAGAGATATCTGTGGTATCTTGAAGCTTACTGATTAGCCCTTGCACAATTGCCTTCCTGTGCATAATTAATACAATGCTTGTCATCACTATCCCTCCACTGCACCTCCACAAAATTCGCAGCGTCCACTTACATCTGGAGTAGTAGTAGCCCCGCAAAATGGACATGTTTGAGCTATTTTAGGTTCGCTAGCTGCAGCAATACTTTCTCTTACCTCTTGGCGCATCTGGCGAAGCACTACTTTAATCTCATTTGATTGCCTTTCCATTTCTCTGTACTCAACTGAACCACGGATAGCAACACGCTGGTCATTGATTTTAAAATGAATCTGATCAAACCAAGGTGAGTTAAGGCCAATTGTTATATAAAAATCATAATCAATATCATAACGACGAGGACTATAACTAACTTGATTACCATCTGGATCTTTCCACTTCTGTTCAGTTCTATATTCACAAATTTCCGTTTCGCAACCAGTTACTTGAGAAAAATCAATAACATCCGGATTTTCATTTTGCCAACGACTATAAGAAGTTACAATAAATTTTTGTCCATCTTCATCTAATAGCACCCTAGTTTTTCCACCTATGGTACGGGTCACATTAAACTCAGAAACCAGTTTTTTATTTTCTTCACGGTATGCTAGGTGATCCTTAATATCTGAAAGACTTGTTTTCCTTCGACCTGTAAAGTAAGGAGAAAGAAGCCCTGCACATTTCTTACACATATTCCCATCCTCTAACTTTCTGTTTCCCAAAAGACCAATTTTCTCGCCACAAATATCACAATATTTCTTTTTAAAAAACGCCATATAAATTACTCCCTTCTAACTAAGTTTTTCTATCATTTTCTCATACTATCAATATATCAAATTACCCTTAGCTTTACCCTAGCCCTAGCGGCTAGTATTAATAGGAAATAAAAAACAGGCCAAGGCCTGTTTTTTATTTCCTATTAATTAATCTATGGATATTTAGTAAAAAGGATTAATTAAACCCTTTGAAATCATATAAAACGCAAGGTCTACTGTCTTTTTAAAACCTGTTTTAGCTAGCATATTAGATTTATGATACTTTACCGTATGCTCGGTTATAAAAAGTTCATTGGCAATTTCTTTGCTTGTCATATGCTTACATACAAGTCTAAGTATTTCCATTTCCCTTTCTGTTAGGGGGGCTTCACCCATTGATGTCGGAATAGCCCTTGGCTCAGGGAAAAACCTTTCACCTTCCATAACCCCTTTGGCTACTTGGACAAAATAGTCTAAACTTTTACTTTTGAAAATAAAAGCACTTGCACCTGCCTCTTTGGCCCTAGGTGCATAGGTAATTTCATCGAAACCAGTCATTACGATTACTTTAATACCAGGGTATCTTTTTAAAATCAATCTTGTTGTATCAAGACCAGATGCACCCCCTTCTGTGCAAACATCCATCATAACCAAATCAGGCTTTAGTTTCATACAATACAATTCTGCATGCAAGGCATTCTTTAAACTGCCTACGACAATAAAGTCATTGGTATTTTTAAGCGCATTAAATAAGGAATCACACATAGATTCGTGGTCGTCTACTATCAATACTTTGTACATACTACTCACCTCTTGGTATTTCAGCAGATAATGTAAATACAGGGCTTTGGATAATTTTCAATTCTCCACCGTAAGCATCAACCCTTTTTTTCATTCTGCTAATGCCTCCCCCTGGAGTAATTGGACTATTTGTTAGATATCCGTTATTCTTTATTGTCACTGTGTAGGTATTGTCTAATAGGTCAGCATCAATACTTATACTAATTTGTGTAGCTAAGCTATGCCTAACTGCATTTGTGGCACCTTCTCTTATGATATCTACAAATAAAGAGGCCTGGTCAGAATCTTGAGGAAGCTGGCCATAAAAATCAATGTCTACCCCTATGGTATGAAAAATCTGTTTTATATTTTCAATTTCATCATATGGCCCTATTTCATTTTTTTCTGCTTTTAACTCAGCCAACAATCCTTTTAATAATGATGTCAATAAACCATAATCTGGATTTTGTTCGTTCTGTATAATTCGTAACAATACACTAAGACGTTGCCCCAAAATATCATGGACCCGCATTTTCGCATTTTGAATTTCCTTTTCCTTACTGCGAACATGTAAATTTGTAATTGTTTTCTTTAATTCATTACTCTTTTGCCTTAGTTCTTTGTCTTTGTCCTTTAATTTGGCCGTCAATGTCCAGAGTTTTGTTACATCCCCAATAGAAATGTGGATATATTTTTTCTTCCCTAGTAAAATATTTGTTTTGGTAAGCATCCACGCTGTATCGTCAGTTAAAATGTAGACACTTTGCCCTTCTAGCTCAGTTTTTTTGTATCTTGCTTTATAATCATCTGAAAGAAGAACATCAAAAAAATCTATGGCATTACGATATACTTTCCCTGTAATAGTAAACATCAAATGTTGCATTACCTTGTTAGAAAGAAGTATATGCCCATCTTCTTGGCAAAACAAAACACCTGTATTCATCGTATCAATAGCACGTTTAACAGATAAAGCAGAAATACTTGTTTTAATTCCAATCATACAAGCCACACAAATTCTAATGCTTCTTTGTAAGAAAAAAATCAAAGCACTCATATAAACCCAAGGAAAAGCAGGTCCTAGTAGGTCTTCAATAATTGGTAAGGATATCATTACAAAGGGAATAATACTAAGAGGTAAATATTTTCTACTACTAACACAGACCAGGCCAATAAGAACAAGTGTCACAATAAAGCCAAAAATCCGAGAGCTCTCATAACCAGTTGCTACGACAAATCCACACTTGTAACCATTTACAATCTGCCCATGCATCAGAGAAAAAAAAAGAATCTGGTATAGTATAGATGCTTCTAGCAAATGTCTCCAAACCAGCTGGGTATTTAATCTGCTACGGTAAAAACAAAGAACTAGAGCTAGGGTTTGGCTTAATACACACAGGCCCAGTGTAAATGTTATTAAAATACTTACTTGCAAAGGAAAAGTGAAAAACTCAATCATCTAAGCCACCTCCCCTGGGAAAAGAAATATGGATTCCCTTTGTATCTTCTAACTCTTTTATGATAATTTTCCCCTTTACAGCAGAAATTCTCACAATAAACTCCGACTCTATTTTAAATACGCCAATATCTTCTGATGGAAGGAATCCCATAATAAAAGATTCTTCATCAGCTCCAAGATGCCCAATAATAGAGGAACAGCCTGTTTGGTATGCTAAGCAAATAATCTCATATAAAAAGTCATAAAATAAAGTAGCATACCTAAGGGGAAGTCTTCCTTTTAGCTGACTAATCGTTATAATATGGACCTGGGAATACCTTGCCATTTCACTCAGTTCCTCTATATATAGTCCTAATCTATCAGAAGCTATTGTATCTGTTTCTTTTTCTGTGAAAAATAAATTGCATCTACGTTTTATATAACATAGTAGTAGTGCTATACAAGTTGTTTCCTTGGTAAGATTCTGAGAGCCTGGTAATCTTTCTATCATCATTGTCAGTTGCTCTACCCTCTGTGATATTTCATCCTCTAGCTGGTCCATTAATTGTCTTTTTACCTTCTCCTCATTAATTAATCGCTTTCTTTTTTCTTCCTCAATAAGCATAGCGTTAGCTTCTTTAAGCATTTGTGTTGATGTGTTTATTTCTCTTTTTAATTGATATAGCTTACTGATATCTTCATGCCACATAGCGTATCCACCAGGAATGGAGGTCACAGATAAAACCGTATCATCCTCCTGAAGCGTAAATCCATGTGGGTTAACTAAAATCTTATCAATAGTTTCCTTATTAATTGGTGTTTCAGCCTTAGATGCTAATACCATTTCACCCTCATTGCTAATTAGTTGCATATTAAGAGGGGATCTTGTAAAAAGTTCTATATATTTAGTATTAACTGGAATTAATCCTGAACGTATACATGATTCAAACATAAGCATTGTAAAAAGACCTGTGACAATAGTAATATCCGTTTCATATGCAAGTGGATCCCTCATTATATATTTGTAATTATAAAGACCAAATGCAATAAAGATACCAATAGCTACAAGCATTCCTTTTTTTCTAGGATTCTTAATACCCTTGTAAATCAGTATAGTAAACACTGCAATAAGATTTCCCATACAAACAAATAAAATCACATAGTAGCCCAAACCATAGCCATAATTTTGATTCCAATCTGGTCTATTTAAGTCCAGACGTAATACAAGTCCATGCAAGTCATTGGTAAATACAAGTATAATTAAAATACCAATTAGCACACCCATCCTTTGCCACCATTTAGGCGGAAATGTTTCATGGTCTGGCTTATCAATTGCCCATGCCATCCATACTAAAACCAGAGGCAAAGTCAACTGAAATATATAGAATGCATACCACAAATACCGGATTAATACCGGATTTATTTCAATTTGATATTTTATTAAACGAACCAATACCCAGCTGTTTAATATAATTCCAGTAAAAAAGGCTGCATAGCTTAAGCCTTTTTGCATGGACCGCCTCACCAGTGATACAGACCAAATAGTAATGATAATGATATAAATTAAAGCAAAATGCAGATGTTCCTTATGATCTACAGACATAAACTTTTTAGCATTAAAAACCTTTCGCTCTATCAGGCTATTAATATTTTTAGTCATATTTGCAAAATGTTGATAATCACTAACTCTAATAGCAGGCTCGTAGGCTTCTTTATTAGGATAGGTAGAAGCATTACTTTCCCCATTTAATAAGCGTAAATTGGATGCTAATAGGACCTGATCTACATTGCCTTTGAAATGAAGTTCTTTAATGGCTAATAATCCTTTTTCATATGTAAATGTTCCTTCTTTAGGAATGATTATTTCAATATTTCGGCCACCTTGTATAAGGGCAGCTGCTTGATAGTCATAACAAATAATAATAGGACAATCAAATGAATTTATTTTAAGTTGGTCTTTTTCATTCAAAGACCTTAAAATCTTAATAGCTTTTGTTAAGGTATAATCTTCACCCTCTAAACCATAGGACATAGCAGCTATTAGCATTTGTACATTACCAGGCGTATCCATGAAAGATACGTCTTCCTCAGTAGTATATAAATCCTCCCAACTAGTCATTAACACATCTGTTTGCTGACGGTCTACAGCAATAATTACTGTTGCAAGATAATGGGGAAACCATTTTTTTGCAAGCCCAGTTTCAAGGGCCCCCACGGCTTGGGTGTCAAAAGTTTCTGCAATACCTCCATCATTTAAAATATAATAAGCTTGCCTATCGAATGACATGGTTTTAAAGGTTGGCAAGATTTCCTGGACAACCTTTGGGTAAGATGAATAATCATCCTGATTATATATAATGGTATCGGAAGGCACTTTTTTTTGTGCAAGCAGATAAAAGTATAATCATAATTATAGCCACTAGTAGGCTAATTACTATTCTTAGGTGTTTAATCCTATTAGTAAGATGCCCTTCAAAAAATATCCCCTCCAAAAAACATCAAAACAAGTATGTATATGTTATAATTATAACATATACATACTTGTTTTAGTAGTACTCTTTCGAATATTCTAACACTAATTGGTTTTTTCTAATTCATATAGCTGGCCATTTTTGTAAGTATATTGGGAATATAATCCTTGACCGCCGTAAGGACTTATAATGGCATGATCCCCATCAATATACAT